>DCIN01000029.1 GCA_002315815.1 Bacteroidales bacterium UBA1725
TACCGCAAGCCTATGTTCCAGTCCGCGCATCTTGAAATGGGCGACCCCGGACTCCTTACCGGCGCAATGAAGGCATATTATGAAGAGCTTCATCACGCTCCCTACTGCCGGGCCGAGAAAATCCACGCCGCTTTCGCAGACGAGTGCTATGTCGGCGGATATGAGCCGGTCAACACTCCCATCAAGTCAAAGGAAGAGATGAGCAAGAATGCCCACACCTTCGGCTACGGTCTCGCGACATACATTCCCGCCTGTGTCGGAATGCGTTATGAGACCATCATCGACGATGGCATTACTTGCGTCATCGAATGGCAGCACGTGGTCTCAAAGCAGGGTCAGACCGAGCGCAACCGCATCGCCGAAGCCGGTGTCAGCGCATATCAGCGCAATTCTGAAGGCTATCTCTGCGCCGTTCGTATCTGCGATTACGCGGGTCAGGAAGGCAATATCGACTGGAGCAAGACCCCTGTCACCGAGGAATGGGCCCGCTCCTTCAACGTCGTGGACGAGTTCCCTGCCGGCTGCGGAGCCAAACCCCAGCGCGAATAACATTGGACAAAACCGGGCGGCCTGGCTTTGTACAGTTTTTGCGTATATTTGCGTGACAAACAGACGAAAACCATGAAAATTGCAGTTGCAGGAACAGGATATGTAGGCTTGAGCATCGCCACGTTGCTGGCGCAACACAACCACGTCACGGCGGTTGATGTCATCCCCGAGAAAGTTGACAAGATCAACAGTAGAATCTCTCCGATCCAGGATGAGTATATCGAGAAATATCTCGGAGGAAGGGACCACGAAGGAAAGCCGATAGAACTTGACTTGACGGCCACGCTCGACGGTAAGGTCGCCTACAAGGATGCGGATTTCGTAGTCATCGCTGCCCCAACCAATTACGATTCGCAGAGGAATTTCTTCGATACGAGCCACGTCGAGGAGGTCATTGACCTCGTCTTGAGCGTCAATCCCGAGGCGGTGATGGTCATAAAATCGACCATCCCGGTAGGCTACTGCCGTGCGCTTTATGTGAAATACGCCCTCAAGTTCGCCTGCACTCCCGAACTCGCCGGCAAGAAACTTAACCTTCTTTTCTCCCCGGAGTTTCTCCGCGAAAGCAAGGCCCTCTATGACAACCTCTTTCCGAGCCGAATCATAGTCGGTTACCCCAAAATCATACCCAGCCCCGAGTTTGACGCGGAAAACGCGGCAATAATGGCAATTGCCGGCAAGGATCTTGAGGCCAGGGCACATCAGTTTGCAGGACTCCTTCAGGAAGGCGCTGTCAAAAAGGATGTACCGACTCTGTTCATGGGAATGAAGGAAGCAGAGGCGGTGAAGCTCTTCGCCAACACCTACCTCGCCCTGCGTGTCAGCTATTTCAATGAACTCGACACCTATGCCGAGATCAAGGGCCTCGACACCAAGGCAATCATCGACGGCATCGGCCTCGACCCCCGCATCGGCACACACTACAACAACCCCTCCTTCGGCTACGGCGGTTACTGTCTCCCGAAGGATACGAAGCAGCTCCTCGCCAACTTCTCCGATGTTCCGGAGAATCTTATCAAGGCCATCGTCGAGTCAAACCGCACCCGCAAGGACTTCATCGCCGATCAGGTGCTACGCAAGGCGGGATATTACAATTATACGACCAAGGGCAACTGGGACAGCAATGAGGAACACGAAGTTACAATAGGAGTCTATCGCCTCACGATGAAATCCAATTCCGACAACTTCCGCCAGTCCAGCATCCAGGGCGTGATGAAGCGCGTCAAGGCCAAAGGCGCACGCATCATAATCTATGAACCCACCCTCGAAGACGGCAGCAGGTTCTTCGGCAGTAAAGTCATAAACGACATCGACAGGTTCAAGACGGAAAGTCAGGCGATCATTGCCAACAGGTACGATTCTGTCCTCGACGACGTTCAGGAGAAGGTTTATACCAGGGATATATTCAAAAGAGACTGATTTCTGTGGCCGATCTCCATTGGTACGTCGCATATGTCCGTTCCTGTCAGGAGCGGAAAATCGCCGAGCGCCTCGGGGCGCAGGGGTTTGAGGTGTATGTGCCTGTACAGAAGGTCAAAAGGAAATGGAGCGACCGTATCAAACTCGTTGACAAATTGGTCCTTCCGGGCCTTGTTTTCATTCATTGTTCTGAAGAAGCACGGGCCTCTTTGTTCGGTCTGACTTATGGTATCAGCTATTTTCTGATGGACCGGACTTCTGACGAGCGGAAGGTTCTCACCGTGCCGGAGAAGCAGATGGAGGACTTCATCAGGGTAGTCAAGGCTCTTAACGGTGAGGACGAGATATCAGTTGTGGATTACCGCGTCGAGCCCGGTGATATGGTCCGTGTCATCCGGGGACCCCTCACCGGCTTCGTCTGCGAATGTGTTGAGGTTCAGAACAGGCACAAGCTCATCATCCGTCTCGGGATGGTCGGCGCCGCGCTGGTAAGCGTGGAGATTTCAGATATCGTGAAGGAAGGTTGAGAATCTGTTTTGAAATGTTCCAATTAATCTTCTATGAAATCTTTCCGGCTGAAAAGTTTGTTTCTTTTCAGTCACAATGGACCTCCATTGCTCCTTCAAAGAACCAAATTTTCAGCTCGAAAATCTTTCATACAATTTTTAATCAAACATTTCAAAACAGATTCTGAATTGACCGTTCAATATCGTTATAATCTGCGGAAAGTGTAAAATTTCACAAGTTTCCGCAGATTATACGAATTATTGATTATCTTCGCGGATAGAATTCACATAAGATGATTGGTAGAATAGAGGAGCAACAGAAAATCCTCAAGGCGTACAAGTCGGAGTACTCACAATTCGTAACCGTTTATGGCAGAAGGCGTGTGGGCAAGACCTTCTTTGTCCGTGAAACTTTCAATTATAAATTCGCTTTTGAGCATTCCGGGCTTGCAAAGACAGGGCTGAAAGGGCAATTGGAACATTGGCAGTCGTCAATGAAGTATCATGGCCATAAGGTGGATCGCCCGAAAACCTGGATCGAGGCATTCGACCAGCTGAAGGATCTTATTGTTGCATCGACTGAGAAGCGGAAGGTGATATTCATAGATGAGATGCCGTGGATGGATACGCCGCGCTCTGGGTTTATAGGCGCTCTTGAAGGTTTTTGGAACGGATGGGCATCAGCAAGGAAAGATGTGATGCTCATTGTCTGTGGAAGTGCTACATCGTGGGTAATCAACAAACTCATCAAGAATAAGGCAGGACTTCGGGGCCGGGTGACTACCAAGATTCAGATTTTTCCCTTTACTCTTGCTGAGTGCGAGAAGTACGCATCCTATGCAAAACTGAGTATGCAACGCAGCCAGATTGCAGAATGTGCTATGGTGATGGGCGGAATTCCATATTACTGGTCGTTTCTGGACAGAAGCAAAAGCCTTGCGCAGAACATAGATGACCTGTTCTTCAATGAAACTGGAGAATTGTACGGGGAATATGACGAGTTGTTTTCCTCTCTTTTCAAAAACCCGGAGCCGTATATCAAAATCATCGAGTTGCTGGGAAGGAAGAAGGTCGGTATGACGCGGGAAGAGATCATTGGCGAGGGGATTGCTGACAATGGAAAACTGACAGGTATCCTGAAGGATCTTGAACTTTGCGGTTTCATAAGAAAGTATGCGGCATATGGATATGAGTCAAATCATTCAATTTTCCAGCTTGTAGATTCCTACACTCTGTTTTATCATAAATTCATTAAGGAGAATCTCAAGAGGGATGAGAGATTTTGGTCGCACAACATTGGTAAACCTGTGTTTAACAATTGGTGCGGACTGGCATATGAAAGGCTTTGCTTGTTGCATATAAATCAAATAAAACAGGCACTCGGCATCACGGGTGTGGTCAGTGGAGTGTGTTCGTGGAAAATTGACGGAAACGATGAACTCCCCGGTGCTCAGATTGACCTGATTCTTGACCGTGACGACAATGTGATAGATCTCTGTGAAATGAAGTATACGAGAGAGCGCTTTACAATCACGGCAGAATATTATAGAAAGTTGTTGAACAAACGTGCACGCTTCCTTGAAGTGGCTGACAAATCAAAGGGGGTCCATATGATTCTAATCAGCGCTCAAGATGCAGTCAGAAATGCATATTTGGATGATTTCCAGAAAGTTATTACACTCGATTCGCTCTTTGCCGAATACATTAGGATTTAGTGAATCTACCAATCACTGTTATTATAATCTGCGGAAAGTGTAAAATTTCACAAGTTTCCGCAGATTATATGAATATTTTGTCGGAGTCCTTCGCAGTGTGTGCAGCTTTTGTGACGCGTTTTGCATAGCAAAAACGCGGATATGTCGCGTTTTTTTACTATATTCGTTGCCTAATAGGATTCGTTTGTCATCGTGCCTGTCGGTGTGACAGGCAGAGGCGAAGCCGTTCTTTTTGCGTAAGATGGAGATAATAAAGACAGCGATAGACGGGGTTCTGATAATTGAGCCCAAGGTGTTCGGAGATTCCCGTGGATATTTCTTCGAGTCTTTCAATACGAAGGAGTTCGGAGCCAAGACGGGAATGGAAGTGAATTTTGTGCAGGACAACGAGTCCAAAAGCCACTATGGTGTGCTTCGCGGCTTGCATTTCCAGAATCCTCCCTACACGCAGAGCAAACTTGTGCGTTGTGTTAGGGGTCGTGTGCTGGATGTGGCCGTGGATATCCGCAAAGGTTCCAGGACTTACGGAAAGTACGTCAGTTGCGAGTTGACTGAAGAGAACCACAGACAGTTCTTCATCCCCAAGGGACTCGCCCATGGTTTTGTCGTCCTGTCCGAAGAAGCTGTGTTCCAGTACAAGTGCGATGAATTCTATCATCCCGAGGCGGAAGGAGCAATCATTTGGAACGACCCTCAGATCGGCATAGAATGGCCTGTGCCCGCAAAGGATGTCGAGTTGTCCGCCAAGGACCGGGAGCATCCATATT
>DCIN01000022.1 GCA_002315815.1 Bacteroidales bacterium UBA1725
TCAACCCTTAATTATCATTATTATGAAGAAAACAATTATCTTGTGTGCTGCGGCGTTGCTTGTTGCCGCCTCTGCTTTCACTGCAATCAAAGTGACCCGTTCCTATGATTCGGTTATTGCTGAAAATGTCGATGCTCTTGCCTGTGACCCTGAAATTACGGTTGGAGATCTTTGTATGGATGTTAAAGATCGAATTTGTGTCTATACTTATCCTTTTGAACCTTATCAAGAAGTAGTCAATGGAGAAAGGCAATAATAAAGCTGGTTTATGGAGTTTTATCTTTCTCGTAATCTCTGCTGTATCAGTTCTCTCTTGCGGAACTGATACAGCAGATCCCGTATTATCATCATTGGCCGAAAGAGTGGAGGAAATAACTCCAGATTATGAGATTCCATTGGGCAATACGGAGATGATGAATCCAACAAAAATCAAGAAATACGGGGACTTTTTTGTTATCGGAATCAGTAATGCAGATCATGCCATTGAAATTTACAATGCTGGGAAAGGAGATATACTGAAGTGTGCATTCAAGGGTCGCGGATTTGGTGAAATGTTGAGTCCCTCAAGCATTCAAGTATTTGGACAGTATATCTATTTATTTGATTATCAGTTGGGTAATTATTGGCGAATAGATCTGGAGAAATCACTGGCGGATGGTAAACAAGAAATTGAACTGGTTTCCAGAATAAATCAGACAAGAGGTGGTGAGGTGTATATACCTATATATCTCCATAAAATGGAGACTGGTGCAATCTGTACAGGCTTGCTCGGTGGACACAAATGGTATTCTTTTCTGAATGAGAATTATGAGGAAACCAGTATAGTACAGGACTGCGATTTTGAGAATTTCAATGGTTTATCTGATATATCAAGAAATAACGTTTTTCTGAGTTCGCACATTTCTGTCAGTCCCGATGGGAGCAGAGTTGTTTGCGCACTGCAACCTGCAGCTGCTATCTCCATATCTGAAATCGTTGGCACGGAAATGAAGGAATATTACAGAAAAACATTTTATTCCTGTGAAGTCAGAGATACTCCCAGTGGACCGGTGTTCAATGCACAAAACAATAAAGAGGCTTTCTGTGGGGTTTGTTCCGATTCCAATTACTTATATTTGCTGTATTCCGGGCAATCTTTAGGGAAAGAAATACCGTGTACTGAGTCGTCATACGTCATAGTTCTTGATTGGAACGGTAATCCCATCAAGTCTTTTCATCTCTCCAAAAGAATTTGTGCAATGTGTATGGAAGGAAATACCCTGTACGGAATAACTGCATATCCCGAATCTGCAATTGTGTTTTATTCTGTAATGGTTGAGAAAACACAGAGGTCTTCAGCCTCTGTTGATTAATCGGCCAGTGATTATTGAATATAAGTTACCTTGATGATTTGCCCGCTTTTGAGCTGCAGCAGCTTTTGGGCGAAGGTCAGGAAAAACCTATGGTCAAACTGTCGGTTATTTTGCTATATTTGTGGGCTATGAAACAACTCAATACCAAACTTATGCATCCTGCTGACCAGCTTGTGCTGATAATCAGCAGGATATATCGTAGCGGACTGACCACCACATCGGGTGGTAACCTTTCCATAATGGATGACAACGGGGATATGTGGATAACCCCGTCGGGAATAGACAAGGGCTCGCTGAAGCCTTCAGACATTATGTGCGTCAAGGCTGACGGTACCATTATCGGTCCTCACAGGCCGTCGTCGGAGTATCCGTTCCACAGGGCTCTGTACAAGATACGTCCGAAGATGCGTGCCGTGATTCACGCCCATCCTCCCGGATTGGTTACCTTCAGTATCGTGCATCAGATACCCGATACCAGGATTCTTCCACAGGCGAGGAATGTCTGCGGCCCTATAGGTTTCGCTCAATATGATGTGCCGGGAAGCGAGGCTCTCGGTCAGAAGATAGCCGAGGAGTTCCGCAAAAATCCTGAGTACAAGGCAGTGATAATGGAAAACCACGGCGTGGTGCTCTGTGGAGAGAATATTGCCGATGCTTACCAGCGTTTTGAAACTCTGGAGCTCTGCGCCCGTACTATCTTGAACGCCAAGACTTTAGGTGAACCTATCTATCTCTCTGAAGAGCAGATCCAGTATCACGAAAGCCGCCTGCCCGACAACTTCAGTCATTTTATGAATGTGAGCTATCCTTCAGATGAGAGGATACTTCGTGCCGAGATATGCCGTCTGGTGCGAAGGGCCTGTGACCAGAGTCTTATGAGTTCTTCTTACGGGACTGTGTCGATGCGCTGGAGAGGGAATGATTTTCTTATCACACCTTCCGGAGTCCAGCGTTGGGATATTGACGAGGAAGACATTGTGCAGATAAAGGACAGTATGGCGGAGGCCGGCAAGATGCCGAGCCATGCAGCCGCCCTTCATTTCGAGATTTATCGCAGAAATCCGAAGATCAACGCGATAATAATCACTCAGTGTCCTTCGCTGATGGGCTTCTGTACCACTGATTCCATCTTTGACGTGCGCACTATTCCCGAAAGCTGGATTTTTCTTCAGGATGTGCCCAAGTTCCCTTTTGCATCGCAGTATGAGCACCTTGACGAGGTGGCGGAGGTGTTCAGGACCAGAAGTTGTGCAATGCTTGCCAACGATGCGGTGATTGTTGCATCCGACAGTCTCATCAATGCCTTTGACAGGCTCGAAGTTGCCGAATTTGCAGCCAAGTCATTGATACTGGCCAAGCCTCTGGGTGACCTTCATCCCATTACTGATGCCGAGGTAGAGGACCTCCGTATTGCTTTTCACGTAGGGAAATAGATCCGGATGTCTCGAATAGAGATACTGATATCTACAGATAACTGATGATGTGGTGATTGGCCAGTGGCGCCCGGAGGAAGTAACTGGCTGCTCCGGGTGCGTTGACCACAATCTGCGTCCTGCATAAATCAGCTTTGGACTCGTTGCGGATTATTGTGCCCGGTATGCTGACATAATGCTCCAAATCCGGAGATATCTTGAATATTTCCACTTTTCCCATCTGCATTTCGCCCTTGATGGCAGTTCCAATTCCTGATTCGAAATGCGTTGTATAACTGTATGAACGAGTCATCTGCAGCGGAACGGTGCAGTGGGCAAACAGAAGTTCGTCACCGTCAATTCTGGAAAGATTGCACTGAAATCCCGGACAGTTCCTCGTTTTTTGGAGCCAGAGCATTGACAGGAGTGCCGGTACGTCGCCCTCGCAACTGGAGGGGATGCCTTCTGCATTCAGTCTGGCCAAAGCCAGACAACCGGTGTTGTGGACGCTGTCCAAAAGGTCGAAGCAGCGGAGTGTGAGACCTCCCAGTCCATATCGGGCCACTATCTTCTTAAGTGCTTCATAGATGGCTTCGCTCCCCTCGAATGACCGGAGCTCCACGTGGTAAGCTTTGATTTCCGCCACAAGTTCTCCTATAGGAATATCGACCAATTCGACATTGAGCAGGCGTTTTGCCTTGTCGTAGTCCACATTGGAGCTTATTAACCAGTCGGAGGGTTTGCCTATGACTCCCAGTCTTGCTCCGCCAAGATTTGTCGGTGCAAGTTGATTGACGAAAGCCGTTTTCCCGTCTTCCGTCACAGTTGCAGGATTACGGAGCATATCTGCTATCTGTTCAGCTGTCCCGTGAATGATTTCGCCGCTCTGACCATTCTGTCGGAGGTAGGACAGGATTTCCATCGATGCAGCCAGCGAATTGCTTTGACCCGAAGTGAGAAGCGTGATGTGGCCATTCAGAGACAAGGACTTGAAAAGGCCCTCAGTACCGCCGGTACGGATATAGATGAGGTTCCTGTCATAGGAACCGAAATACCGGAAGTCATCCTGAAAGACGAAATCCTCGCCTGTTTGTGCCTCAATGGCTTTGATGAAAGCTTCCTCTGATGGTGATTCCTTTTTCTCGCTGTGCAGAGGCGAAGTCAATGAAAAGATTGCTGTAGACATTTAGTGAGACGGAAATAATGTGTCGTATTGATTGTATAACAGGGTGCTTATCTGGTTGTTACAAGCGGAAAATCCACTCGTGAGAGGCGAATTTCTGGTCTGCAAGGGTCTGGATTTCAGACAACTGCTCCGGACTCAGAATTATCTCGCCGTCAACATTGTCATTTCCTCCAGCTCTGTTACTGCCGGCCAATTGTTGGTGCAGGGCGGCCTGCAGGGCATCCAGACTGTCATAATCCGTAAGATAATCCTTGAGATTGGCTACTCGGCTGCGTACTGAGGCTATGCCTTTCTTCGAGAGCTTGCTGCCGGGAGCCGCAAGAGCTTCGGTTAGGGTTGCAATGTCCACATTCCACATCAGAGTCCCGTGCACCAGTGTACGGTTCTTCCAGACACGGCGGGCATAGCCGGATATTTTTTTACCATCAAGAAATATGTCGTTGCGGCCTGTCACTCTGGCATCGACCCCCAATGCTTTCAGGGCATTGACGAAAGCTGCAGTATCTATGGCAGGGTTAAGGTCAGTATCCGGATCGGCTTCATCGTTCAGATTGCCGTATGTTTTTCCGAATATGCTGTAGTTCAAGTTCTGAAGGTCGTGATAGACCGCTCCTCCGCCTGTAACTCTCCTGGCCAGGGCAATTCCCCTTGACTCGATGAATGGCAGATTCACCTCTTGCTCCGCCACCTGATTGAGACCTATGATAACAGATGGCCTGTTCCTCCAGAGGCAAAACACCGGCTCATCCTCCCGCAGATTCTCGAGACACCACTGGTCAAATGCCATATTGTAGTGAGGGTCAGTCGACTTGTTGACAAGATACTTCATAGAGAGGCAGAAGGTATTTTTCAATCTCCGGATAATTTGGCAGATGTTTGCCTGGATAGCGGATTCCACGTCCGGGATAATGGAGTTCGAACTC
>DCIN01000096.1 GCA_002315815.1 Bacteroidales bacterium UBA1725
CGGCATTGTCTCCAACCTTGGATGGGTGGTGGTTTACAAGTATAGAGAGCGAGTCGAAGACAGCAAGAAGTATATCTCTGGTCTGTAGCACATTGCCATTTTCGTCAAAGAGATGTGCAGCCTTTGCACTACGCAGGGTAAGCGTGCTTTTTCTATATAGAAGAGCGCAGTCTATCCCACGCTTGTCAGGAGAATCAAAGTGAACTATGCCGTAACCGAGCTTCCTGAGAGGGGTCAGGCCTATGAGTTTCTTCAGCACGTCAGCATCTTCCACTTCTGCAAGACCAATGATATCCGGGAGTCTTCCTCCCCGGGAATCAGCAATCTTGAAAATGATTTTGACGACGGCATTGCATTTGGTCTCGAACCGCCGACGATTCCAGTGCCTCGATTCTTCAAAGCCATTGCCGGGGTTGAAGAAATTCTCTATATTCCAGAATACAACAAGGAGTGAATCCGAAACTGAGCCAGAGCCCGAATCAGACAAGAGAGCAGGTCCCGAATCAGACAAGAGAGCAGGTCCCGAACCGGACAAAGAATCAAAGTCCCGACCGGACAAGGAATCAGAGTCCTGACCTGACAAGAAACAAGCTTCTGAACCGGACAAAGAACTTTTCGCGGAGACAGTTTCTGCTGCGGATGTGAAGGAAAAGAAAAAAAGCGCAATGAGAAGAAGTGCATTCATAGTTCGTTTCATAACGGCAAGATAGACAAAAATAGTGTTCTAATGAACAACTTTTCGGAGCGAAGCGACTCAGGGGAGTTTGAGGGGGTCCGCCCACTCAATGAATAACATAACATATTTTGCAAGCAGTTCACCAGACATTGGGGTGCAGTACCTGCAAAATATGTTATCTTTGCACGTTTCAACACGAAAAAGAAAATATGTCTCTCAAATGCGGTATTGTCGGACTTCCGAATGTCGGCAAGTCGACTCTCTTCAACTGTATCAGTTCCGGTAAGGCTCAGAGCGCCAATTTCCCTTTCTGCACCATAGAACCCAATCTCGGGTCGACCAATGTACCCGACAAGAGGCTGGAAGTCCTGTCCGATATCTGCAAGCCACAGAGAACCATCCCGGCCACAGTGGACATTGTGGACATTGCCGGCCTTGTCAAGGGAGCAAGCAAAGGTGAGGGCTTGGGCAATCAGTTCCTCGCCAATATTCGTGAATGCGATGCCATTCTGCACGTACTCCGCTGTTTCGACGACGGAAACGTGGTTCACGTGGACGGAAACGTGGATCCGGTAAGGGATAAGGAAGTAGTGGATACCGAGTTGCAGCTCAAGGATCTGGAAACTGTCGAAGCCCGGTTCGCAAAGGCGGAAAAAGCCGGGAAGGCCGGAGACAAGGAGGCGAAAAAACTCGCTGACCTGCTCGGACGCTACCGTACAGCCCTGCTGGAAGGCAGGTCTTGCCGGAGCGTCGCCCTGATCAACGAAGACGAGGCGGCTATTGCTCACGACCTGTTCCTGCTAACAAACAAACCTGTGATGTATGTATGCAACGTTGACGATGCTTCTGCTCTGAACGGCAATGCCTATGTGGAAGCCGTACGCGAAGCCGTCAAGGACGAGAATGCCGAAATCCTGACTATATCCGCCAGAACAGAATCGGAAATAGCCGAAATGGAGGACTATGATGACAGGCAGATGTTTCTGGAGGAGATGGGACTGGAGGAATCCGGAGTGGTACGTCTCATTCAGGGCGCATACCATCTTCTGGGACTCCAGACCTTCTTCACCGCCGGATCCGATGAGTGCCGTGCCTGGACAATACACAAGGGAGACAAGGCACCACGTGCCGCAGGAGTGATACACACAGATTTCGAGAAGGGCTTCATACGCGCAGAAGTCATCAAGTACGATGACTTTGTCAGCCTCAAGACAGAATCTGCCGTGCGTGCCGCAGGCAAAATGGGAATCGAAGGCAAGGAATATATAGTGCAGGACGGAGACATAATGCATTTCCTCTTCAACGTATAGCGACACCGATGGCTACAAGACTGGAAAAGGTCGTCTGCACCCGTTGCGCTCATATTCACGAAATTACGGCCTACCCGCGAATCGATGTCATACGGGAACCTGAACTCAAGGAGAAACTCCTGAACGGAGAACTTCTCACCTGGCAGTGTCCCGTCTGTACTTGCACCAATCTGGCCCGTTATCCACTTGTATATCTGGACAGTGCACAGAAACTACTGCTTATTTTGAGCGAAGCCGTCCTTTCTGTAGAATCCTGCCCTGAGGGTTATCTGGCCCGTCAGGTGGAAACGGTTGGGGAACTGCTGGAAAAAATCAAGATTTTTGACTCCGGACTGGATGACATCGTCATCGAGATATGTAAGTACGTCACCTTGCAGGAACTTGGCAAAAACGTGGAACTCAAATTTCTGAAGACAGACGGAGCAGATTCATCAATGACCTTCACCTACCCTTGGGACGGAAAAATGGAGATGCTGGAAGTCGGCTTCAACGTTTATGAAGACTGCGCCGGCATACTGCACCGCAATCCGGCAATGCTCAATAGTCTGAGCGCCCTGCCTCGAATAGACCGCAACTGGCTCGGTCAATGGATCAGCGGATAATCAAAACCAAGTAAAATACATAAAAAATGCTGCATTTTGACAGTGACTATATGAGAGGGGCTCATCCGGAGGTGATGCGCCGCATTATGGAATGCAATCTTGAACAGACTCCCGGCTACGGCTCCGATGAATATACCGCAAGAGCATCGGCACTCATTCTCGAAGCCTGCGGCCTCGAAGAGAAAGAATCCAAAGTGGTGTTCCTTGTAGGGGGAACTCAGACCAACGCCACAATCATCGACTCCTTTATTCCACGTCGTATGGGTGTATTGTGCACTACTACAGCCCACATCAATGTGCACGAGGCCGGAGCAGTGGAATACACAGGGCACAAGGTGCTGACACTCCCCTCCCACGAAGGTAAACTCTCTGCCGATGACGTTCGCAGATATGTGTCAGAATTCTATGCCGATGACAGTTGTAAGCATATGGTGGCTCCCGGTATGGCCTACATATCATATCCCACCGAACTCGGCACTCTGTATTCCCGTAGCGAACTTGAGGACCTGTCCTTGGTATGCCACGAAAACGGAATGATTCTTTATCTTGACGGAGCACGGCTCGGCTACGGTCTGGCATCCGATGCCTGTGACCTGACTATGAAGGACATTGCAAGTCTGTGTGACGTGTTCTATTTTGGCGGCACCAAATGCGGAACACTGTTCGGGGAGGCAGTGGTCGTGAAAGAAGCCTCAAGATGGAAGAACTCCATAACCGAGGTCAAACAGCACGGTGCTCTGCTCGCAAAGGGCAGGCTGCTCGGACTCCAGTTCGCCACTCTGTTCACCGACGGGCTTTATTTGAAGATTTCCCGCAATGCCGTGGAAAAAGCTATGAAACTGCGCGAAGGCTTCCTCGCTGCCGGCATTAAACTATATATGGACTCTCCGACTAACCAGCAGTTCTTCATATTGCCCAACGAGCTGTTGGATGTCCTGATGCAGAAAGCCAGTTTTGAGTTGTGGGGGCCGCGCGCAGAGACACAGACTCCCGTGCGCTTTGTAACAGACTGGGCCACAAGTGATGAAGAAATCAATAATCTTCTTTCTGCCCTATATGGATTTTTCCGTTGATTTTTTATACCTTTGCGCCGCGAAAGTGTACCCTATTTTATTCTCTATATTTTTATGAAAAAAATGTTCAAAGTATTGGCATTGTCACTCCTGACATTGTCACTTTCTTTGTCTGCCTTCGCGCAGGTCACCACTTCTTCCATCGCCGGTCGTGTCAGCGATGCCACCGGATCCGTAGCAGGTGCTCCGGTCATCGCCACCCACACTCCGACTGGTACCACTTATTACTCTGTCACAGATTCTGAAGGACAGTATCGCCTCAACGGCATCACAGCCGGTGGCCCTTACACAGTGAAGGTTGAAATGCTCGGTTATCGGGTAGTTTCCATCAAGGACGTTTACGCTCCTCTGGCCGAGACCATTCTCATCGATGCCAAACTTGAAGAGGAATCACTCGACCTCGAAGGTGCTTCAATCATTGCCGATTCATCAGAAAGCGGAATGAATATTCGCCGCAGCGGTGCCGGCACAAGCATCAGTCACAAGAAAATAGAGTCAATGCCTACTGCCACCCGCAGTATGAATGATATTATGAGCCTCACTCCCCAGGCTTCCACCACCACCAGCGGATTCGCAGTCGGCGGCGGTAACTACCGCGGTTCTTCAGTAACCGTCGACGGTGCCGCTTTCAACAACGCGTTCGGTATTGGTAGCAACCTTCCCGCAGGCGGCTCTCCTATATCTCTTGACGCCATTGAGCAGATGAGTGTCAACATCACTCCTTTCGACGTTCGTCAGAGCGGCTTCCAGGGAGGCGCAATCAACGCAGTCACCAAGTCCGGTAGCAACCAGTTCAGCGCATCCGCATACAACCGCTACACTTCAGAGAAACTCCGTGGTGCCAAGGTTGCAGGAGTTGACATCGCCAACACCAAGACTCTCAACAACACCGTCGGCTTTACAGTAGGAGGCCCCATCATCAAGAACAAGCTCTTCTTCTTCGTCAACGCGGAATATACTTTCGACGAGACTCCCGGTTCCAGCAGACTTGCCCGTACCTCCGCAACTCAGCAATGGGGTGCAGACCAGTCCTACAACCGTCCTCTTGCAGCCGATCTGGATGCAATGAAGACATTCCTCGCAAACAAGTTCAACTACGATCCCGGACGTTATCAGGGATATTCACTCAACACCCCCGACTACAAGATTCTCGCCCGCATTGACTGGAATATCAACGACAACAACAAGTTCAACGTCAGATTCAGCCATACCCACACCTTCGGTTCCAACTCTCCGAGCTCCTCTATGTCCCCTATCGGAGGCACCAACTCCAAGTTCGGTGACAACAACTACATCAGCTTCAACCGCTACTCAGCAGGACGCCAGTCCGAGTACGCAATGTATTTCGAGGCAGCCCGCTATTATCAGGAACAGAACTTCACATCAGTGGCAGCAGAACTCAACAGCCGCTTCGCTGATGGCAAGGCCAACAATATGTTCCGTCTGACCTGGTCACATCAGAACGAGCCCCGCTCCTATGAAGGTTCCTTCTTCCCCACCGTCGATATCCTCAGCAATGACGGAGTAAGCGGAACTGATACATACGGAATCTACACCACAATCGGTATCGATCCCTTCACATACGGAAACCTCCGCGATGTACAGACTATTACAGCCACTGACGAATTCACCTACAATATAGGCAAGCACAACCTCATCGCCGGAGCCCAGTTCGAATGGAACCGTGCAAAGAACGGTTATATGCAGGGTGGTGCCGGATGGTACATATATGAATCCTGGGATGCATTCAAGGCCGACGTGGAGAATCCTTCCGCCAGCACAGGTCCCGCAGCATTTATGATCACCCACGCAAATCTCGATGATCCCACTTCTCAGACCTTCCCTGCATTCGACTACAGCCAGGCTTCTGTCTATGCTCAGGATGAAATCACCCTCAGCGACTACTTCAAGCTCACTGCAGGTCTCCGTCTCGAGATGCCTTTCATCACCATCCCTACCGACAACTACAACAAGGACTTTGCAGCCGTAGCGGCAGCCAATCCCAACTCCAGCTTCGCCGGTCTCAGCACTGCTGATGTTCCCGCCGCACGCGTAAGCTTCTCACCCCGCATCGGATTCAACTGGGATGTTCTCAAAGACCGCAGCCTCATCGTTCGCGGCGGCAGCGGAATCTACACCGGACGCATCCCCAACGTATGGCTCGTATCTGCTATCGGCAACTCCAACTGCCTGCAGTATCAGTATATCAACAAGAACGTGATGGCAGGCGGCACCAACACTTCAGGAATCCACTTCCATCAGGACAGAGCAGAGGTCATCAACCAGCTCTACAGCGGCACCAAGTTCACAAAGAAGGACCTCCCCGCTCCTACAACCACCACCATTCTCGCAAAAGACCTCAAGATGCCTTCAAGCTGGAAATCTTCACTCGCTGTTGACGCCAAGCTTCCCGGAGACATCAAGGCCACACTCGAAGGAATCTACAGCACAAACTTCAACGAGGTTTATGCAACCCCTCTCGGATATAAGGTCAACGGAACCGTTAAGCTTCCCGGAGAGCCCAATACTCGTGAAAAATGGGTTTCCGAAGGTATCAAGAACAGCACCGGCTCCACAATGGGCGGCTACTATGTGAACAACACTTCGCTCAAGGGCAACTACTATTCTGTTTCCCTGCAGCTTTCCAAGAGCTTCGGCTTCGGTCTAGACCTTATGGCAGCCTACACCCGCAGCGGCGCGAAGAGCGTATCTGACGGAAACGGCGATCAGGTTTCTGAGTTCGCAAACACCTATACACTCAACGGAAGCAGCAGCCCCTGCCTCGGCTATGCAAACTATGTTTCCCCCAACCGTGTGATTGCAAGCGCATCCTACACCATCAACGAGGGCAAACATACAGCCACCAAGCTCAGCGCCTTCTATGAGGGTTACAACATCGGATTCATCAGCTCATACTCATATTCCAGAGTTTCTTACCTGATGACAAACGTCAGCGGAGGTGCCAATTCAGCTTCACAGCTGCTTTACATCCCTACCGACAGCGAACTTGCCGATATGCCTTTCGCATCTGCTGACAACAAGGCTGCATACAAGAACTTCCTGGCTTCTGACAAATACCTCAGCAAGCATCGCGGAGAGTATTCAAAGAGAAACGGCGCTCTTGCTCCCTGGCTCAACAGAATCAACTTCCGTGTGGCTCAGGAATTCTATTTCAACATAGCAGACCGCAAGCAGACCGTAGAGGTTGGTCTTGACATCAACAACATCGGCAACCTCCTCAACAGCAACTGGGGTGTTTACAAGCAGCTCAGCAGCAACCAGATTCTCAGCTACGACGGCACCAATTACACTTTCACGGAGCCTGTTTGGAAGAACTACGCTGCTCTTTCATCCACCTGGCAGATGCTTCTGGGCGTACGCTACTACTTCTAGACCATATCATCAATATCGTTATATGAAGAAAGGGGTGACCGCAATCCGGTCATCCCTTTTTAGTAAAGAGAAAAAAATAAG
>DCIN01000010.1 GCA_002315815.1 Bacteroidales bacterium UBA1725
TTTCATATTGGTTGAGTGGTTGTAAATACAAATGAAGCAACAATTCGTCTGAACTGGGGACAGTTCAGACGAAAAGGACGAATGCCGCAGCAGAGAACGCCGCCAGAAGCATAAGGATAAGAATCCCCAACCAGAGTTGGGTGAGTGGCCTGGGGTTCGCTCTGACAAACGACAGTCCGAGGGCCAGCAAAGCCAGTCCTCCGGCTACGGCAAGCAACGGTGTAATCTCCAGACAGACTCCGAACCACAGGAACACGCAGGGTGCCAGGGCAAGAGATCTGAACAAGAGATCCCGTTTGCGGAAAGCGAGCAGCAGAACATATTGAACCGCAATCATCGCAGCTGCAAATGTTATGTGCAGGACAGGGACAGAAGGACCCGTGAGAAATGCCTGAACTGCAAGCAACGCCACCGGGAAAACGAACGACGCGGGAATACCGATACTGTTCTGAAGTTTCTGTATTTCTGCCATAAGAAAGAACTTTATTTCTGGGGAACTCCGGCAAGGACAGCCTTCAGGAAATCCCAAACCTTCTGAACAGAAGGAATATAGGCGCGCTCATCAGGAGAATGAGGGCTGAGCAGGGTGGGTCCCATCGATACCATATCCCAATGCGGGTAAGCTCCGGAGAGGATTCCGCATTCCAGACCGGCGTGAATGGCCATCACCTTGGGCTCCGCACCGAACATTCTGAAATAAACATCCTGCATCAGTTTAAGTATGGAGGAGTCGGGATTGGGAGCCCATCCGCTGTATCCTCCCGTAAACTCCGTGGAAATTCCGGCAAGGGCGAACACGCTTTCCAGTTTGTGGGCAAGGGCATCCTTGGCGCTGTCAACAGAACTGCGGAGGAGACTCTTCACGAAGAATTCACCCCGGTATATCTTCACCATAGCCATATTGTTGGAAGTCTCCACCATCCCGGGAAGTGAATCGCTCATACGCTCCACACCGTCGGGACAGGCGAGAATAGCCCTGACAAACCTCAACGCGCTCTCCTCCTCGACATATTTGCAGTCCTCCGGGTCACAGACTTCAGCCCCCTGCAACTTGTAGGGTTCAAAGACTACGGCCATATCGGGATCGGTGGCGGAATACTCAGCCTTGAGTTGGGCAGCAATCCCGGCCACTATCGACTTGACCTTCCCGACCTCCCCCGAAGGAACGTAAACGGTGCAGAAACACTCGCGGGGAATAGCATTGCGAAGAGTACCTCCCTCCATATCGAGAAGTTTCACTCCTGTCTCCAGAAGAGGAAGCAGAAGCCTCGCCGCCATCTTGTTGGCGTTGGCCCGGCAGAGAATGATGTCCATACCGGAATGTCCGCCCCGGCAACCTTTGACTGCCAGACTCCAGCACTCGTATCCCTCGGGTTCATCCTTGCACATATAGGAGCAGGACGCAGTTGCATCCAGACCTCCGGCACAGCCCACATAGAGTTCGCCTTCAGACTCAGAATCGAGATTGATGAGAATTTCACCTTCGAGTACTCCAGCCTTGAGGGCCTGAGCCCCCGTCATACCGGTTTCCTCGTCATAGGTCACCAGTACCTCAATCGGACCGTGAGGTATGTCTGACGATTCTGCCACCGCCATAGCCATAGCTACTCCAAGTCCGTTATCCGCGCCCAAAGTCGTGCCCTTGGCCCTGAGCCAATCTCCGTCCACCCAGGTCTGAATGGGGTCTTTTTCGAAATCGTGGTCCACATCTGCATTCTTCTGGGGAACCATATCCATATGTCCCTGGAGTATCACGCCCTTGCGGTCCTCGTAACCGGGGGTTGCGGGAATGCGCATAATGACATTTCCTGTCTCGTCGGCAAAAGCCTCCACATTGTGGGCTGAAGCCCAGTCCAGTAGAAAGGCCCTTACAATCTCCTCGTGCTTGGAAGGTCGTGGACACTGGGTGAGGGAATAAAAGGAATTCCACACGATACTTGGCTGTAAATCTTTGATAGTCATAACGATACGATATACTAGATAGACTGATTGTTTATTGTTTTCTGTGATTGTTCTTCTTGTTTCTGAAATTCTTCTGCTCGTTTCTGGGACCCTTCTGCCCCTTCCTGGGACCCTTCTGCTCCTTCCTGGGACCCTTCTGCTCCTTCCTGAGACCACTCCGGTCTGTAGTACTCCCAACGACGGTGTGTCCACAGATAGTTCCAGGGCTTGGCTCTCATATCCGCCTCAAGATACCTGTAATAGGTTTCTATCACTTCCCTGATGTCGGCATCGGAGGCATCCTCGCAGATAGTGCGGAAAGAGATGGTGTAATGCCCCTGCCCGTCTGAATCCATATTCTGGTACACCACAGCGAAACCGAACATCTTTGCAAGGGCTACCGCCCCTGTCATTGTAAGTACCTTGCGATGAAGGAATTCAACCTCAAGATTGGCGGAAGAGTCAAAATACGGTCTCTGGTCATTGATGAAAAGGTACAGTTTCTGTTCCAAGCGGTGCATATAGACGTACCTCATTATCTGGGCAGATTCCTGCAGACCGTCGAAATGCTTCTTGTCCACAATAGGAGCCTGCCTGTTCTGAAACAGTATCCGGTCGGCCACTGCGCTGTCCTGCTGGCGGTACACCACGGAAAGATTATTCTCAGGGAATCCGATTTCACCATAACTCCTGTATCCTCCGTACAGTTCCCAGTTGCCGTTGTGGGAAGCAAGGACAATAACGCTGCGCCCCTTGTCATACAATTGTCCGATGACTTCGGGATTGCTCATCTTCACTATGCCGGAACGTATCAGTCTGCGGGGATTCCTGCATCCTCCGAACCACACGGCCTCAGTGATGATATTGCCGATATGCCGGTAGAACAGTTTTCTTGTCTCCTTGAGCTGGTGTATGCCCATTTCGGGAAATGCACGTGACAGATTCATCATCACGTCATCCCGACGATAGCGGAAAACCGATGAAGCCAGAAATGAGAACAAACGTGCGAAAGCGCGGTGAAATCCCAGAGGAAGTACCGCGAACAGTCTCAGCAGAGACGAAATGAAGATATATGAAATGGTACGACTTACATTCATAGAACTACAAATATAGTCATTCCTACAGATTTTTTATTACCTTTGTAAGGTGGTGAAAAGCTGTTTTTTATTTTTGCTTTATCCTTTTTGCTGTTTGCTCTGTCAAAACAGCTTGACTGCTTGTTAAAACTGCATACCAAAGTATTTCTTATATGTTCAAAGGTCAACCAAAAGGTTTGTTCGCCCTGGCCCTCGCCAATACAGGAGAGCGCTTCGGCTATTACACGATGCTCGCCATCTTTATGCTGTTCCTTCAGGCCAAGTTCGGCTGGGGAGGATCGCTCGCCAGCACAGTTTACGCCGTGTTCCTTGCCTGCGTGTATTTCTTCCCGGTCATAGGAGGAATCCTGGCTGACAGGATAGGCTACGGCAAATGCGTTGTCACGGGAGTCTGCATAATGTTTCTGGGATATGTGGCACTGGCTGTCCCCACTGCGGCCAACGGATTCGGAATAGCTCTGATGATTGGAGCCCTGCTTCTTATTTCTCTGGGAACAGGTCTCTTCAAGGGCAATCTGCAGGTACTTGTAGGAAACTTGTACGATGACCCCAAGTACAGTGCCCGCAGGGACTCCGCATTCAGTCTCTTCTATATGGCAATCAACATTGGCGCAATGTTCGCTCCTTCGGCCGCCACAGCCATCACCAACAGGTTTCTGGGCAAGGCGGGGCTTATCTACAAGGCCGACATTCCCGCACTGGCGCACCAGTTCCTGAACGGAACCATCAGCGCGGAGAACTCCGCAAAGCTCACCGACCTCGCCTCGCTGATGCCTTCCGAAGCGGCTCAGATGCCTCTCGGAGATTTCTGCAGCTACTATATCGAACATCTCTCATCCGCCTACAATATGGGCTTCGCCGTAGCCTGCGTGTCTCTGATCTTCTCCATCGGCATCTATCTGGCCACACGCAGCTGGTTCAAGCACGCTGATGTCAACGCCAAGCAGGCAGCCGCGGCCGGCAGGACCGAAACCGTGGAACTCACCCCCAAGCAGACAAAAGACCGCATCGTCGCACTGTGCCTCGTTTTTGCAGTGGTCATTTTCTTCTGGATGGCATTCCATCAGAATGGACAATCCCTCACCTGGTTCGCCCGTGATTACACCCGGTCATTCGCGGAAGGCTGGAGCAGGATAGGTTTCAACATCTGGGCACTTGCCCTCATTGCAGCCTCAATCTATACTCTCTTCGGGACTTTCCAGTCGGAAAAGGCCTCAGGCAAAATCATTTCCGGAATAGTCACCGCCGCTCTCTGGGCAGGAGCCTTCGGTATATATCAAGGGCAGGACAACCCTCTCGAGATATTCCCTCAGCTCTTCCAACAGTTCAACCCCTTCTTCGTAGTGGCTCTGACTCCTGTATCTATGGCCATATTCAGTGCCCTGGCCTCCAAGAAGACAGCAAGACATCCGGGAGGACTCGAGCCTTCCGCTCCCAAGAAAATCGGGATTGGAATGTTCGTTGCAGCACTCGGTTACCTGATTATGGTGGCAGCATCGGCAGGACAGCTTTCTCCCGCCGAACTTCAGGGTACCGTGTCTCCCGACCCGGTCATCCCCCAGTATCTTATGGCCACTTATCTGGTTCTCACTTTCGCAGAACTGCTCCTGAGCCCTATGGGCATTTCCTTTGTGACCAAAGTTGCACCTCCCAAGTACAAAGGTCTGATGATGGGACTGTGGTTCGCCGCTACAGCAATAGGCAATTACCTCAGTTCCATTCCCGGTCTTCTCTGGGACAAGGTATCCCTTCAGGCCAACTGGGCCATACTTATGGGGCTGTGCGTGTTGGCAGGAGGAATTATGTTCGCGATGCTCAAGAAGATAGAGGCCGCCACTGCGGAATGATGACCTGTCCTCGATGACCCAGCTGAGCACTGTCCGGAAACTTGTCGAATGGGCCGGAAAATACAACGACCCAGCCTATTTTCAGGAAGACCCTATAGCCTTCCCGAGAGAATTTCTTCACCGTGGAGCTTCACTGCGTGACATAGAGATTGCGGCCGTTTTCGCCTCACATTTCGCTTGGGGGCGGAGGTCTATGATAGTGCGCGATTGTCAGAAGTTCTTCGACCAGATGGAATGGAGGCCCTATGACTATGTATCCTCCGGATGCTACAGGGATGATGACACGAGCGTGCACCGTACAGTCAAATGGAGCGAGACTGCATCCATCTGCCGCCGGCTCAAAGAATGGTACCGCTGGCATCCTTCTCTGGAAATGCTGACTGCTGAGGAGTTCAGATCCACTGTTTTCGGGCAGAAGGAGGACCCTTCCGCCCCCAACAAGAAAATCAATATGCTACGCAGGTGGATGGTCAGGAATGACGGGAAGGTGGATTTAGGACTCTGGAAGAACAGTTCTCCAGACAGTCTGGTTATCCCGCTCGATGTTCACGTCCATACGGTAGCCATTGAACTCGGACTCACCTCCCGGAAACAAAGGGATATGCGCACCGCCTTGGAGATAACTGACTTTTTCCGCGAAATATTCCCCGGCGATCCAGCCAAGGGTGACTTCGCACTTTTCGGATACGGAATCGACAATGCCTAGGCTCTTCATCATATCCGGATGCAACGGGTCCGGAAAGACAACAGCCTCATACACCCTGCTTCCGGAACTTTTCGACTGCAGCCAGTTTGTGAATTCGGACGAGTTTGCCAAGAGTCTCTCCCCTTTCGACCCATCCGCTGCTTCCGTCTCCGCCAGCCGATATATGCTTGTGAAGATTAACTATCTTCTGGAAAGAAACTCAGATTTCTGCATAGAGACCACTCTGGCTACCAGGTCGCTGCTCGGGATAATAGGAAGGGCAAGACAACAGTCCTATCAGATTACAGTACTGTATTTCTGGCTCAATTCTCCGGAACTCGCCATAGAGAGGGTGAGGGCTCGGGTGGAGGCAGGAGGTCACAATATCCCGGAAGAAGTCATACGAAGGCGCTACCTTATGGGCTTGCGCTATTTCTTCGGTACATATATCGAGGTATGCGACAGGTGGATACTGGCAGACAACTCGGAGATTCCTTTCACGGTCGTGGCAGAGGGCAACACAAAGACTATCACGGTGATGGATACCGAAAAGTATAATACAATCAGAGAATCGATATGAATCCAAGCGACAAATTCCCTGTCAGCGAGGAACTTCTGCGCGCTCTGGTCGCCGAAGGTATGAGCCACGGCGGCAACTGGTGTGACATATATCTGGAGGACACGACTTATTGCGACCTCCTGCTCAGGGACTCGGAAGTGGGGGCCGGAGGTTTTCACGTGGACTACGGTTGCGGAATACGCGTGCTCAAGGGAGAGAAGACAGGATACGCCTACAGCGAATCGACCGACTTTCCCTCCCTCCTGTCAGCAGCCAGGGCTGCAGCAAGCATCGCTGAAGGATGCTGTCACGTACAAAAAGCAGTCATTCCCTCGTCCAAAAGGTTGGATGAAGGCAATTTCTACACCCAGAGACAGGACTGGAGGATGAGTGGGGCGTCCCAATTCGTACCCCTGCTGCAAGATCTCGACAGGGACATTCGAGGCCGTGACAGCAGAATAGTATCACTCACGGCAATGCTCTCCTGGTCGGTGAGCGAAGTTGTGATGTTCAATTCACTCGGAGAGCTCAGTTCCGACACCCGACCTTTAGGAAGTATCTCGGTCACAGCTGTTTTCAAGCAGGGAGATGCGATAGAGAAAAATTCAGTGTCGCGCAGCCTCAGGGCCGGAAGCGAAATGCTGAGTCCTGAGGTAATGAAGGATCTGGCCGACAGAGCCGTAGCAGGCATTGACGAACGTTTCGCCGCACGCAGACCCAAGGGCGGGAAAATGAAAGTAGTGATGGGAGCCGGAGCATCCGGCATTCTGCTTCACGAGGCTATGGGGCACGCATTCGAGGCCGACTTCAACCGCAAGGGGCAATCCGTGTTCAGCGACAGGATGGGACAGCGGATATGTCGCAGCGGAATCAACATAGTGGATGACGGCACCCTTCCCGGAAGTCGTGGATCCTGCAATTACGATGATGAAGGAGTGCCCGGACAAAAGACATATATGGTCCGGGACGGCGTGCTGAGTTCCTATCTCCACGACAGAATCAGCGCGGATTTCTACCACGTCAAGCCCACTGGCAACGGCCGCAGGGAGAATTTCCGTTACAACCCCATCCCCAGGATGAGGGCTACCTATATGGAAAACGGCACTGACGGCAATGTCTCGGATCTCATAGCCTCAGTAAAGAAAGGAATTTTCGTAAACCAGTTCGCCAACGGAGAAGTCAAGATAGGAGAAGGCGATTTCACCTTCTATGTCAGGAGCGGATTTCTGATTGAAGGAGGGCGGCTCACTATGCCGGTCAAGGACATCAACATCACAGGCAACGGACCGCAGGCCCTCGCCGACATCGAGGCCGTAGCCTCGGATCTCAAGGTGGACGAAAGCACCTGGACCTGCGGCAAAGAACAGAGCGTCGCTGTATCCTGCGGGATTCCATCGGTGCTCGTGAACAATCTGACAGTAGGAGGAGAATGATTAAGGAAACAGACAGACAACTGTGTCTCAAGGCTTTGGAAATGGCACGCAGACACGGTGCGGCAAACTCCAGAGTGAACCTCGTGGTAAGCAGGGAGAATCTCGTGGCCAGTTTGAACGGAGAGTTGGACAAAGTCACGGGATGTTTGGACAAATCTATGAACATCAGCTTGTTTGTGGATGGACGTTTCGGCAGTTTCTCCACAGACAAACTTGAAGAGAGTTCTCTGGATGAATTCATTTCAAAAGCTGCGGAGATGGTCAGAATGCTTGCTGCAGACCCCTGCCGGGCACTGCCTGCCACCCAAAGATGCTGCAGTACGGCAGTCACCGGCAATGAACTTGACCTTCTCGACACTGACTATGACACCATCACGGCGGAAAAACGGAAAAGCATAGCATTGGAAGCATCCGTTTTCGGGCAGGAGTTTCCGGGGGATTTCGAACTGATTTCTGAAGAGGCCGAATACTCCGACTCAATCTGCGAGACTCTGCTTATGGACAGCAACGGTCTGGAATGTCGGCACAGCGAAAATTCCTTCGACTATGGAACAGAGGTGACCATAGAGTCACACGGCCAGAAATACAGCGGCTACTGGTGGGACTCGACATCACGTCTGTCTCTGCTTGACTGGAAATCCTGCGGAAGACGGGCTGTCTTCAGGGCAGCAGAGCAAATAAACTCGGCTGCCATCCGAAGCGGAAAATATAATATGCTGGTGGACAGCGAAGTGGCATCCAGGATGATTTCCCCTGTTTTGAATGCTCTGAATGCCTATTCCCTCCAGCAGAACAACTCTTTTCTGATCGGCAGTCTTGGCAGGCAGATATTTCACGAAGGAATGACACTCACGGACCGTCCCCATATCAAAGGCAGCAACTGTTCGAAACTCTTCGATTCAGAAGGTGTCGCCACATCTGAAGGATTCGTGATAGAGGCGGGAGTGGTGAAGAAATATTTCGTCAACGAGTATATGTCACGGAAAATGGGCACAGAACCCACCATAGAAGAGGCGACCAGACCGGCACTCAATCCCTGGCCCGTACCGGGACTTGACAGAGACAGCCTTATGAAACGTATGGGGGATGGAATTCTGGTCACTGACTTCAACGGAGGCAACTGCAACTCAGCTACAGGAGACTTCTCCTACGGAATTGAAGGCCTTTATTTCAAGAACGGAAAAGTTCTCAAGCCGGTGAGCGGAATGATTGTGACCGGCAATTTCATACGGCTGTGGAACAGTCTGGAGGCGGTGGCTGATGACGCGAGACCCTGTATGTCGAAACTTATTCCTACCTTAGCGTTCCGAAAAGTGGATTTCAGCGGATAAACTGCAATATGTTATGAACTACAATGAATTACGATAATCATATATTATTATGAAAGCAGAAAAGAACAAAGTGGTGGCAGTGAGCTACCAGTTGGAGGTTGAAGGAAAGATTGCGGATCAGGCCGGTTCAGAACACCCTCTTGAATACATTCACGGTACAGGAATGCTTCTTCCCAAATTTGAGGAAGCTGTGTCAGGAAAGGAACCGGGAGACTGTTTCGACTTCGTACTTGCCCCTGAAGACGGATACGGCACATACAATCCGGAATACAAGGTTGATATTCCCAAGTCAGCTTTCGAAATAGACGGAAAGCTGCGGGATGACCTTCTGATAGTTGGAAATATCATCCCTATGCTCAACGGCGAAGGACAAGTGATTCAAGGATGCGTGGCGGCCGTCTCCGACAAGGGAGTGACAATGGACTTCAACCATCCAATGGCCGGCAAGACCCTTCATTTCACCGGAAAGGTCGAGACCGTGCGCAGCGCAAGTGAAAAGGAACTTACCGAAGGCCTTCACGGTGAATACCTCCCGAAAGAAGAATGTGGCTGCTCCCACGGGGGATGCAATCACGGAGACTGCAATCACGGAGACTGTGGCTGCAACCACGGAGACTGCAATCACGATGAATGCGGACACGATGAATGCAGGCACGGGGACTGTGGTTGCAACAATAAGTGATAACAATTCTTAACGGTATCCAAAACGAAAACAGCTGTTGTCATATTGAACTGGAATACAGCCGGCTACCTCGAAAGATGGCTGCCGGGGGTTATCTCCAGTTGCAAAGGACTTGATGCCGAGGTGATTGTAGCTGACAACGCCAGCACCGATGGCTCTCTTGAATTGATGCAACGCAATTTTCCGGGAGTCAGAACAATAGCGTTGAACGAAAATTACGGATTCACGGGAGGGTACAACCGGGCACTGAATCAAATTGAGGCCAAGTACTTCCTTCTGCTCAATTCCGATGTATGCGTACAGCCGGGATGGTTGCAGCCTCTTGTCGACTGGATGGACACACATCCTCTGTGCGCCGTATGCGGGCCCAAACTGCACAAACTCAAGGACGGGTGCCCGGAATTCGAATATGCCGGGGCGGCTGGTGGTTATATTGACAGATACGGTTACCCTTTCTGCCGCGGCAGAGTGCTGTCGCGTACTGAAAAGGACAGCGGACAGTATGACCTGCCGCGTGAAGTTCTATGGGTAAGCGGGGCCTGCCTCCTGACCCGTTCATCAGTATGGAAGCAGCTCGGAGGTCTGGACAATCGTTTTTTCGCCCATATGGAAGAAATTGACTACTGCTGGAGATCCGCCCTTGCCGGATACAGCGTGTGCGTGGTTCCTGATTCTTCAGTGCTTCATCTCGGAGGCGGCACTCTCCCACAAACCTCACCGTTCAAGCTGAAACTGAATTACAGAAACAACCTGCTGATGCTGGAGAAGAATCTGCCCGGAACCATCGGACACACTGCTGCGCGTAGCAGGATATCATTGCGCAAGGCGTTGGACTGGTGCAGTGCAGCGGTCTATCTGGTGCAGGGAAAAAGAGACTGTGCTGCAGCGGTCAGGGATGCCCACCGGGAAGCGTATTCTCTCTTAAGGCAGAATCGTCAGGCCTATTCCTCAAGAAGCGGAAACACGGTTGTCCGGGGCTACTGCTCAGACATTCCCATCCTCCTTCTGTCTTTGATGAAAGGTCAGAAAATATTCAATTATCTCAAGAATTATGAAGATCGTCATAGCTGGGGCCGGTGAAGTAGGCTCACATCTGGCCAAGATGCTCAGAACCGAAGGAAATGACATCACCGTGATAGACGACGATGATGCCAGGTTGGAGAAGCTCGCCGGATATGCTGATGTGCAGACTATGGCCGGAAGTCCTTCATCCATCCGCACCCTCAAGGATGCCGGAGTAGGCAATGCCGACCTGTTTCTGGGGGTTATCCCTTTCGCCACCCAGGAAGCCAATCTGATGAGCGCGCTTCTGGCAAAGCAGCTCGGTACCGCCAAGGTAATAGCACGCATTAACGACGAGGACTTTCTCTCAGCAGAGAACAAACTGCTGTTCAAGGAACTGGGCATAGAGATGATGGTATATCCGGAAAAGAGCGCGGCCGATGAGATAGTGGAGTATTTCCGACATTCATCAACAGCAGAAACTATGGAATTCGCCAGAGGAAAGCTGCAGATTGCAGTTTTCAAACTTGACGAAGAATCCCCCATTCTGGACTACAGTCTGGGCGAGTTCTCCAGAAGCATCAGTCCCGAGGAACGGAAGCGGTTCCGAATACTTGCCGTCTCCAGAAAAAGCAAGACCATAATCCCCAAGCTTGAGACCAAGTTCCGCCATTCCGACCTCGTATTCACTATTTGCAAGAGGGAAGGTATGCCCGATCTCTACAGATATTTCGGCAAATGCGACCTGCACATAGAAAAAGTGATGATTATCGGAGGGAATCCGATTGCCGAGATGCTGGCTTCCACACTCGACCGCCAGGGGGTCAAGGTCAAACTGATAGAAAAGGACAGACAAAGATGCATCTCCCTGACCGACCGCCTTCCCGGATCAGTGCAGGTAGTTACCGGTGACGGCAGGAACTCCGATTTCCTTTATGAGGAAGGAATAAACGATTACGATGCTTTCGTGGCCCTGACAGGCAATGACGAAACCAATCTTCTTTCCTGCGTGGTGGCCAAGAAATTGGGTGTTTCCAGAACCGTAGCCGAAGTGGAAAACATAGAATACATCCGCTTGGCCGAGGAAATGGGCGTGGACAATGTTATCAACAAGAAACTGATAATGGCGGAACGCATCTTCAGATTCACGCTTTCGGGCAAGGCCCGTTTCATACGCTATATGACAGGGACCGACGCAGAGGTCATCGAATACACAGTGGCACCGGGTTCTGCAATCACCAGATCTCCGCTCAAGGATGTCAACTTCCCGCAAAATGCAATAATAGGAGGAGTGATACGCGGAAGTGAAGCATTCATTGCCGTAGGCGATACGACAATAGAACCTTATGACAGAGTCGCAGTACTCGCCCTCCCGGAGAGCGTCAGAGCAATAGACCACCTGTTCAGGCAGTAACAGGACCCAATGCCAAAAAGTCAGAGAATTGCGTCTGGCAAATCTTTTGTTCCGCCCACCGTGCCTGAATCATTTTTCAGCAAGACAGAAAGACAAGACAGCATAACAAGATAATAAAGACAAGACAGCAAGACAAGAACGATGAGCAGAAAAGACAATAAAGTTAAAGAAGGGAAAACCACAGAGCAAAAGACCCTGGAAGAGACTGTTGTGAATGAGAAAGCCAATACCGGAAAGCCGGCGGAGGAAGTATCGGAGGAAGTATCGGAGGAAATTGAGAATACCGAAGAGACAAACAAGAAGGACAGTACAGACAAGAAGGACAAGGCCATCGAAAAAGACGTGCTTGCGAAAAAAGTGGAAGAACTCACTGACAAATTGGCGAAAGAAAAGGACGACTATGTCCGTCTGATGGCCGAGTTCGAAACTTTCAGACGACGTAATGCCGAGGAGAAACTCAATCTTGTTAATTCCGCAGGAGCCGACACCATCAAGGGATTGTTGCCTGTACTTGACGATTGCGAGAGGGCGATGGAGATACTCAAGGCATCTTCGGACGATGCCGCCAAGGAGGGAACGAGCCTCATCTACAACAAACTTATGGATTATCTGAAAACCCGCGGACTGCAGCCAATCAATGCAAAAGGAGAGAAATTCGATACCGATTTCCACGAAGCGGTGACACAGTTCCCCGCCCCTTCGGATGATATGAAGGGATATGTGTTGGACGTGGTGCAAACCGGCTATACGCTCAACGGCAAGGTTCTAAGATACGCTAAAGTTGTCGTAGGGGCATAGAGCACAATAATGATTGATTTCCACTATGGCAGAAAAGAGAGACTATTATGAGGTGTTGGAACTCCAGAAAGGAGCAAGCGCCGATGAAATAAAGGGAGCATACCGTAAAGCTGCTCTCAAATGGCATCCGGACCGCTGGGTGAACGGCACCGATGCGGAAAAGAAGACGGCCGAAGCAAAATTCAAGGAGGCTTCCGAAGCTTATTCCATACTCTCCGACCCAGACAAGAAGGCCAAATATGACCAGTTCGGATTCGCCGGAGTTGATGGAGCAGCCGGTCCGGACTTCAGTCAGGGTTTCGGCAACCTTGAGGATATTCTCAACAACCTGTTCGGAGGTGCATTCGGAGGATTCGGGAGCGCTTTCGGAGGATTTGGAGGATTCGGAGGATTCGGAGGCGGGAGACAGGGCCAGAGAACGGCCCGCGGCAGAGACATACGCACCAGAGTCAGAGTCAGCCTTGAAGAAATCATACGCGGCTGCGAAAAGGAGGTCACAATTGAGCGCAACCGCCCCTGTCCCGATTGCGGCGGCAAAGGAACAAAGAACGCTTCAGATGTCAGAACCTGTCCCAGTTGTAACGGTACAGGCCAGGTTCAGAATGTGGTCAACTCGCTATTTGGCCACACCATCAGTTATGCCGCCTGTCCACAGTGCTCAGGTGCAGGTAAAGTTGTCAGCAATCCCTGTGGAAAATGCCGTGGCACAGGTCTGGTGCGAGTCAGAGAAACGGTGAAAGTACAGATTCCCGCCGGAGTGGAAAACGGGATGCAGATTACCGCACGCTCCGAAGGTCATTCAGCCCCACACGGAGGAATCAATGGAGATTTGCTCATAATAGTCGAAGAACAGCCTCACAATCTGTTCAGCAGGGATGGTAATAATTTATTTTATACCAAAGTAATAAGTATCACTGACGCTATTCTGGGCTGCGAACTGACCATTCCCTGTCTGGACGGGCAGTATAAACTCAGAATCGAGCCGGGGACACAATCCGGCACTGTGCAAAGACTGCGCGGCAGAGGCCTGCCAAGTGTCAATTCTTACGGTTCCGGACGCGGAGACCTCTATATCAAGATACTTGTATGGATTCCCAGAAAGTTGAGCCGATCAGAAAAGGAAAGCATAGAGGCCCTCAAGGACAGCCAGAGCGTAAGGCCTGACCCCAATCGCGATGACAGAGCACTTTTTGAAAAAGAAAGCAAGTATTTCTAGAATTATTTGAAATTCTATTTGCAGGCCCAAAAAAGTTTCTTATATTTGCAGTCCGAAAAAAGCAGCCTCTCTTCAAACGGTTTGATGACGCTGCGCTTACATAGACATTTTATATGGATTACATCAAATTAGTTGAGGAGTCTTTCTCCACAGGCAAAGCAGCAAGCTTCCCGAAATTCAAGGCCGGTGACACCATTTCAGTTACCTACAGAATAAAGGAGGGTGACAAGGAGAGACTTCAGGAGTTCCGTGGAGTGGTTATCCAAATCAGCGGAGCGACACCTTACACCAGAACTTTCACCTGCCGCAAGATATCCGGTGGAATCGGAGTTGAGAGGATATTCCCTTATGAGTCCCCCTTCATTGAGAAGATAGAAATCAACAAGGTCGGCAAGGTTCGCCGCGCACGCATATTCTACCTCCGCAATCTAGCAGGCAAGAAGGCTCGCATCAAGGAGGCAAAGCGTATTACAAAATAGTTTATACGGCGCCTTAGCTCAGCTGAATAGAGCATTTGACTACGGATCAAAAGGTCGCAGGTTTGAATCCTGCAGGCGTCACGAAAAGGCCGCTTGGAAATAATCCAAAGCGGCCTTTTCTTTTGTTTATGCTTATTCCTTTTTTTTCGATTCACTAACGCTTCCTGACTTTATTGAAGCAATCACGGCACAAAGGTTCGTAGATATCCTTTTCACCAAGCACTACAAGCCCCTGTTCCTTGCTCAAACGATGGGAATGAAGAGCAAGATTGCCGCACTTGACGCAGATTGCGTGGACTTTCTGAACATCATCGGCAATGGCCATCAGAGACGGCATAGGGCCGAAAGGATTACCAAGATAGTCCATATCCAGCCCGGCGACAATCACACGCAGACCTCGTCCGGCCAGAAATTTCACCACATCCACGAGGGAGTTGTCGAAGAACTGCGCTTCGTCTATTCCAATCACTTTCACACCCACCCCAGTCTCAAGCATTTCTGCGGGGCTGTTTATCGGCAGAGCCGTGATGGAATTGGCATCGTGGGACACCACATCCACCTCTGAATACCGGCTGTCCGTAGCGGGTTTGTAAATAGCGACTTCCTGATTTGCGAATCTTGCACGGCGCAGACGCCTGATGAGTTCCTCTGTCTTTCCCGAGAACATAGATCCGCAAATGACTTCTATGCAGCCTGTTTTTTTATAGTTTTCCGAAAACATTTGATTAGATTTGCATTTGGTTTTAGCAAATATAATGAATTCCTGCGGAACTCTGTACATAGTTCCGACTCCTGTCGGAAATCTTGAGGACATCACCCTCCGGGCCATACGTGTCCTGAAGGAGGCGGACCTGATTCTGGCAGAAGACACCCGCACTACTTCAGTGCTGCTCAAACACTTCGATATACACGGAAAACTGCTTTCCCATCATAAGTTCAACGAGCATCAGAACGTGGACCTGATAAAGGGGAAGATTCTGGCCGGAGAAAGCGTTGCACTTGTGAGCGATGCCGGAACTCCGGGAATCTCAGATCCGGGCTTCCTGCTCGCACGGAGTTGCGCGGAGGAAGGAATCACCGTACAGACCCTTCCCGGAGCGACTGCCTGCATACCCGCTGTCGTATCATCTGGACTCCCCTGCGACAAATTCTGCTTTGAGGGCTTCCTACCGCAGAAGAAAGGACGGCAGACCGAATTGGAAAAACTTACCCAAGAAACAAGAACTATGATATTCTACGAATCCCCCAGACGCCTTCTAAAGACGCTGGAACAAATGGCGGAAGCCTTCGGACCCGAACGGGAGTGCTCGGTCGCAAGAGAAATTTCCAAAATTCACGAAGAGCACAGGCGCGGCTCGATTTCATCTGTCCTGGAACATTTCAGGAAGGAGGAGCCCAAGGGCGAAATTGTACTCGTCGTGGCAGGAGCCCCACAGAAGGTACACAGCATTCACCGCAACAAATACAGGGAGGATTCGTTCTGTGAGGAAGAAGAAGAATAGCGGCGGCAGTTCCAGTGTATTCAAGATAGGAGCTATATCCCTCTCATTTTTAATCCTCGGTTATCAGATTGCACTGTTCGTACACAGAACTTCCGTCCTGCGTGTGGAATCTCTACGCGACAGTCCCGATACCGTTTACATAGTATCCGAGCGGAACTCACCGGTGGAATATGGAGAAAAAAACATCCTGAAATCGGATACTGTCAGACGATTCGCATCCCATAGCCCCGAAGTACAGATGATTAGGGAAAGGACAAGGAAAGTCGAGAGTTTCAGATTCGACCCCAACACCGTAAGCAGCGAGGAACTGCAGCTTCTGGGATTCAGTCCCAAGCAGGCATCCTCCATCATCAACTACAGAAACAAAGGAGGCCGGTTCAGCAGGAAAAGCGATTTCGCCAAAAGCTTCGTTGTGTCCGATTCAATCTATAAACGGCTTGAGCCATTCATCGTCATTCCTCCGGTGGATATAAACAGCGCCGATTCGGCAAAACTTGATGCACTTCCGGGCATCGGCCCCTATTTCGTAAAGAAAATATTGGAATACAGAGAAGAACACGGAGGCTTCAGCAGCACGGATCAGCTTATGGACATCAAATACTTCGACAGGGAAAAATATGATGCCATTGCAGACCTCATCACCTGCGGGGATGGTGCTTCAGAATAGCTGACTGCCAGGTGCGGCTGCCTATGTGAGTGTAAATTTCGGTAGTGAGGATGCTTTCGTGACCCAGCATCTCCTGCACAGCCCTCAGGTCTGCTCCGTTCTCGACCAGATGTGTTGCGAAAGAATGGCGGAAAGTATGCGGGGATATTTCTTTCACGACACCTGCCAGAAGAGCTTGACGTTTGACCATATTGAACACCGTCACCCTGCTGAGCGGCTTGCCGAAGCGATTCAGAAAGGCAAAGTCCCCATATTGAGGGGAATCCGGTTCCGGCCTGACAGACAAATAGTTTCTGAAGCAGTTCGCGGCTGTTTCGCCCAGCGGGACAAGTCTTTCCTTATTGCCTTTACCGACAATTCTGAGATAGCCTTCTGCCAGATAGATGCAAGACAAACAGAGTCCGCAGACTTCCGATACCCTGAGCCCGCTGCCGTACAGGAATTCCAGAATGGCCCGATCCCTTAGTCCCTGCCAAGTCCGGAGATCCACTCCGTCCATTATCGCCGTGACTTCCTCCACAGACAAAACCTCAGGAAGATAACGCCCGAGCTTCGGCGAGTCAACATTGGTGCAGGGATTGTCCTTTCTGTCCCCTTCCAGTACAGTCCAGTCGAAATAAGAACGCAACGAACTCAGAACCCTGGCCTGGGAACGCTTGGATATCAATTCCGAACGCCCGGCAAAGTAATCAAGTATGTCGGATTCAGTCACCTCACTGGGATTTTTGGGACAGAAGCCGAAGAAATCCTTTACATCTGAGCAATAGGCCGATACTGTGTTGGGGGACATCCCCCTTTCAATCTGTAGAAAATATCGGAATGCGTCCATAGGATACAAATATAAGAGAAAAATACTATATTTGCGGGAGATGTGCAGAATGAGAATAATTGCTGCGGTGGTATTTTGCACCGCAAGTCTTCTTTCCTGTCACAAACAGGAAGAAGTATGGGACGGACAATATGACAGTGTGACAATTTATGTCGCCGAGGCTTACAACAATCTTTCAGACGGCATTTCCGGTACTTCACCAAGGAAGAGCCAGAGCAAGAACAGCGATCTTCAGGATTTATGTCTGGGTGCCATACCCGGCAAGGGAGACCATAGGGCGCTGTTTGCCTTCTGCCATAACACATACAAGGACAACGATTACGACTACAAGACTCCCAATTCTCCCGTACTCATAAGAATTTATAGGGAAAGCGGTCAGGCCGTTCTTGACACAATCAAGGTTTATCCGGAAGAGACCGTCAGTGCTTCCGCCTCAACACTCTCCTCGGTGCTCAGTTTGATAAACAAGAACTATTCCTCCGATCACTACGGCATCGTCTATTCGTCCCACGGGTCCGGATGGCTGCCTGCAAATTACTACTCTACCGGCAAGAGCACCATTCAGAGCGTGGGGTCACAGTTCAATGGGTCAAGCAAGAATACATACGAGATAGACATTCCGGATTTTGCTGCATGCATTCCAATGCATCTCGACTATGTAATGTTCGATGCCTGCCTTATGGGAGGCATCGAAGTGGCCTGGGAACTGAAAAATGTATGTGACCGTATAGTATTCTCCCCCACTGAGATATTCAAGGAAGGTTTCTATTATACATCCCTCGCCGACAACCTTGTAAGGGATGATCCGGATTTGGAACAAGCCTGCCGGGACTATATGGACCACTATTCCAGCGGAGCAACAATCTCTCTGGTGAAATGCTCCGAACTTGACCAACTGGCATCCATCGTGAAGAGGATAATCGCAGCGCATCCGGGCAAAGTCTGGGACATCGAATGCAACAATGTGCAGAAATACTACACCGGCAACCATCCTTGGTTCTTTGACCTCAGGGATATGATCCGCGAACTGGGGGCCAGCGCCAGGGAACTTGCCGAATTGGACAGTGTCCTCAGCAAGTGCATAATATTCAAGGATTACACCCCGGAATTCGGTAAGGATACTTCCTATTACATAAAGATAGAGAGGTACTCCGGACTCAGTTGCTACATTCCACGCACATCCTACGCATCGCTCAACGATTATTACAGGAAAATCGCCTGGAACAAAGTCGTAGGTTTGGTCGAATAAATTATTATTCATATATTTGCGCCGCATTTCAAACCCCCGAAAAACCAAGTGGTTTTGGTGCAATGGGTTCCGGACCCGTTCCGGAATGAGTAACACATTTAAATTCAAGCAAAATGCAGCATTTCGAACTCAACGGCCAGACCCGCCGGGTCGGCAACAAGGCAGCACTGAAGGCTATCCGCAAAGAAGGCCTGGTACCTTGCAACCTTTATGGATGCGGACAGGAGAACATCCTCTTCACAGTCTCTGAGAAGGAACTCAGAGTGGCAACCGACACTCCCAAGGCTTATATCATCGACCTCGTACTTGACGGAAAAGACAGATATTCTGCAGTGTTCCACGAACTTCAGTGGCATCCTGTCGCTGACAACTGCCTCCACGTGGATTTTCTGGCAGTCAATGACAGCAAACCTATCTGCATCAGTGTTCCTCTCGTAATAACCGGGCATGCAATTGGTGTCCAGCAGGGTGGCAAGTTCTACCAGAACGCACGCAGCCTCCGCATCAGCGGTCTTATGGCTAATCTTCCCGATGACATCACCATCGACATCAGCAGTCTTGGACTTGACAAGAAGATCAAGGCTTCAGACGTGAAGGTCAAGGATATCGCTGTTGTCACAGACAAGGATGCCATCATCTGCGGTGTCAACAGCACACGCAACTCTTCCGCCGAGGCAACTCCCGAAGCTTAAGTTAAAAGCTGATATTTCACCGTGTCTGACAAGACATTCCTGATTACTGGTTTAGGGAATATTGGGTTAGAATACTCCTGCACCAGACACAACATAGGATTTATGATATTGGATGCCTGGGCTCAGGCATCCAATATCTTCTTCAGTACAGGCCGCTATGGAGATCTGGCGT
>DCIN01000092.1 GCA_002315815.1 Bacteroidales bacterium UBA1725
AAGGCCTTTTATAATTCATTGTATCAACAGTCGAAGGAGACGGGAAGCTTTGAGCTTGTGCTGTTGATTTGTTCCAAGCAGGTCGAGGGTATGCCGATATCAAAGGTAATCTCGGATTTCGAGTTCGGAATACCGATTTATGTTGACGAGAACAATACCTTTCTTAAAGAAAACCCGACGATACCGACTTCCGACTCAAGGCTTCATTCGGTGTTTGTGGACGGGGATGGAAAACCGGTCTTTGTCGGGAATCCTGCCTGGAACAGCAGAGTTCAGACTTTGTTGGAGAAATATGTGACAAATATCAACCCTTAATTATCATTATTATGAAGAAAACAATTATCTTGTGTGCTGCGGCGTTGCTTGTTGCCGCCTCTGCTTTCACCGCAATCAAAGTGACCCGTTCCAATGATTCGGTTATTGCTGAAAATGTCGATGCTCTTGCCTGTGACCCTGAAATTACGGTTGGAGATCTTTGTATGATGAAAGAACCTTCTATTTGTGTATGGGTATTTGATGTACCTCCCTATAAAGATAAATATGAACCCGGAAGAAAAGATTATTAACGAAGATTATGAATCATATCTGTAGAAATTTATTTTTGCTTTTGTCATCAGTGTCAGTTCTTTCTTGTGGGTCCGGCACTGATGACCCGGTTTTGGCCGCATATACAAAAGGAATAACGGAAATCTCTCCCGTATCGACTATTAATATTGAAGATATGGGTGTCTTTTCACCGTACGAGATCCATAAATATGACAATTGTTTCGTTTTCCAACAATATTTTATGGATCATTTTGTCGATATCTACAATACTGATACCGGCGATGTTATCCGTTGTGCATACAAAGGACGTGGATTCGGGGAAGTGCTGAATGCATCAATCCAAGTGCTAGGAGGGTTCATATACCTGTATGATAGCCAGACGAACAACTATTGGCGTATTGATATCGAGAAAACGATTGCCGACGGAAGACAATCAATCGAGAAGATTGCAACCCTGAGCAAAACAAGTACTCCGAACACATATTACGATGTAAACTCCATCTATAAGACCAATAAAGGAAATGTTTGTCTCGGTTTTCTCGGCGAGCGTAGATGGTACAGTCTGATGGACGATGCTTTTGAAGAAAAGAGTTACGTTGAAGATTGCGATTTTGACAATTTCAGAGATTTGTCGACTTTGGCGAGAAACAATGTATTCTGCAGTTCGTATATTTCCGTCAGTCCCGATGAATCCAGATTGGTTTGTGCCGCTATGAGCGTAGGGAGTATTTCTATTTCTGAAATCAATGGGGACAATTTGAACGAATATTTCCGGCGAACATTCTATTCCTGTGAAGTCAGAGATACGCCAAATGGACCTGCGTTTAATGACAGACTCAACAGAAAAGCATTTTCGGCCGTATGCTCAGATGCAAACAATATCTATCTGCTTTATTCAGGACATATTATACGTCACGAGGATAATGACAAACGGCCTTGGGAGTCTTCATATCTTATTGTGCTTGACTGGAACGGGAAGTACAAGAGGTCATACCACCTCACAGATCAAATAAGCGTGATGTGTCTCGAAGGTAACAGATTGTACGGTATCTCCCGATTTCCTGTTTCGAAAATAGTCGAATACTCGCTGCCCGAATAAATCATCCTTGTACCTGTTTTTTCGTTTTGCTATCTTTGTGGGTTGATAACCCAGAAATTGAAAGATAATATGAAACGACCGTTTTCTGTTTTGGTATTCTTGTCCGCTGCCTGTATCGCGTTTTTTGCCGGTACTCCGGCTCTTGAAGCAATTGAAACGGAAAAGATTGCCGACAATCCCCTATTTGTCGATCCCGTGTACAGTGGCTCCACCGATCCTATGGTGTGCTACAATCCCGTCACCCAGTCTTATTATATGTATTATACCAGCAGAAGGATGACTGTGGAAGGACTCGGTGGCATAGAAGCCATTCACGGAACGCCCATAGGAATGGCTGAGTCCAAGGACGGCGGAGCCACCTGGTCTTATATCGGAGATGCAAAAATCGATTATTCGCCGGACGAGAATCCAACCTATTGGGCTCCGGAAGTGATTTTCAACGAAGGTGTTTTCCATATGTACCTGACGTATGTTCCGGGTATTTTCAATGACTGGAGCCATCCAAGGGACATAGTCCATCTGACCAGTCCCGACGGAATCAATTGGACTACACAGTCTGTTCTGAAACTTGCAGTCCGCAAAGTGATAGATGCCTGTGTAGTGAAACTTCCCCAAGGTGGATGGAGACTGTGGTACAACAATGAAACTGACGGAAAATCAATATATTACGCTGATAGCCCCGACCTGTACAACTGGACGGACAAGGGGAAGGTCCCCATCGAAACGAGAGGGGAAGGACCAAACGTATTTTTCTGGAAAGGAAAATATTATATGATAATTGACGAATGGAAGGGCCTTTCGGCCTGGAGTTCGGAGGACCTTCTTCACTGGACCAAATCTGGAGGCAGTTATCTTGTCGATGGGCAGAACGGTCAGGCCAGGGGCAACCACGCAGATGTAGAAGTAGTGGGAGACAGAGCCTATATGTTTTATTTCAGCAATTATCCTCTGGCTGTCGGGCCGGATCAAGAGAATGCTTCCGCCAAGCCTGCTTCCGCCAAGCCTGAAACTGTCAAGCCTGAAACTGCGGCTCCAGGAGAAATGCCCAGAATGCAGCCTGTAAACGGACGGCGACGTATGCGTATGGGACACGCTACTTTTGTCGTTGAACTTCAGCTTGATGCCGACGGTAATGTTTTCTGCGACACTACAAAGGGCTGCAGCATAGACCTGATGTCGGGCAAGGTTATTTCTCAATAATCCGCCACGCCAGCCACGCCGTTGTGACAGACTATTGCGGCATCTGCGTCGGGCAGGCAGTACATTTTGAAGAATGGAGTGGACGTGACGGCGCAGATTATCGTTTCGTTCAGACCGTCTGACATCTCGTTATCAAGTTTGAGGCCCGAGCAGGAGGAGTACAATGTGGCATAAGCCTCAGGAACTGGGATTGCCTCCAATCTGTTTTCCGGAGCCTGTACTATGCGGACTATCGCCCCTACGTCCGCCTGCTCGTTTCTGTAGCAGGGAGTTTTGCCGCTCCAGGGGGAACCGTAGGCAATCACTCTCCCGTCGGGCCATACCCTGAGCACAGGATTGTCATCATTCATCAGATGGCTTCCTTTTATGTTCTCCAGCCACATACGGCTGTGAGTGCTTTTTCCAGTACCGCTCTTACCCAGGAAAAGATAGGCTTTGCCGTCGCATACGGTCACGGACGCGTGTATTTCCAGGGTGTTGAGTCTGGATGTGCTGAAGGCATAAGACAGCATCAATGCATTGTCTATCGCAAATCTGAGACTCCTTGACGTCTCGCCTGTAATGTGCAGCAGGGCTATCCGGCAATCTTTACGGAGCAGCATTTCCATAATGATTGCCGACCTTCCTGTGGGGGCCATCTCTATGAACCAGTTGTCGTATGCGTCGTAGATGTTGCAGAGGGGCATTTCGGGTTCTCCGTGGTCTCCGGTAAGTACGGGGACTTTCTCCGTCTCCGGGAGAGAATCGACAATCTCCACAGAGAACAAAGGGTCATTTTTCGGCTCCGGCACAGCGAAAGCTGTGTAATTGGTAAGAATATCGCCCAGATTCTCTTTCGAGACAAGACTGAATATGTGTCCTGCTACTTTGTAATGATAAGTCATAATTATATAATTATCCAGACGCTCATACGGAATGCTGAAATGCAAATTTAGAAGATATTATTCATTCGACAAAGGCGAGTGTGGCAACGGAGATTCGTGGACCGGGACCGATAAGACCCCTCAGGGTGCGGTGACATTCCGAGAGTGTGGCTCCGGTGGTCATCACGTCATCCACAAGCAGAATATGACGGAATTCCTGTATTTTTGTTCCCGTGGTGCGGAAGGCCTTCTTGACATTGGCAATTCTTTCACTTCCGTTTTTTTGGGTCTGACTGCCGGTGTATCTGGTTCTGCGGAGAATTTTTCCCTCACAGGGGGTTCCCAGTTCCGCCGCCAGCACGCAGGCTATCGTTTCGGCCTGATTGTATCCGCGTTTCCATTTCCTCAGAGGGTGGAGAGGTACTGGAATAACCGCATCGACATCCGAATACAGAGCCGACTGTGCAATGCTTTTTGCCAGCATCGAGGCAAAGAAACGTCCTGCTCCGAAATTCCTTCCGTATTTGAGGGATTTTGTGATGTGGTCGTAGCCTGTACCCTCCGCATAGTAGAACAGAGCCGTTGCGTAGGAATACACATCCTCGTCGGGTAGAGCAGCATTCAGTCTGTCCGCCATTGGGTTGCGTGACCTTGTCTCGAAGCGGGTGAGGGGAATGTCTGCAAGGCATTCCAGGCAGATATGCTTTTCGAGGGGAATGAGCTGTCTTTCGCAAACCACACAAACTCTCGGCAGTATGAAATCCGCGAGAGAGGTGAGGGAAGTTTTCAGGTCAAGTTCAAGCAATCGTCTGTCCATTTGATTCCAATGGTCATTGTTGTGTCATTGTAGGCGTGTCTGCAATTCAGATGACTGTCAGCAGGCCATAGCCCCGCAGCAATTGACAACCTGACCGCTCACATAGGAAGAAAGGTCGCTTGCAAGGAATAGCGCCACTTTGGCCACCTCCTCCACCGTTCCTCCGCGTCGCAGAGGTATGGTCTTGACCCAGGCATCGCGCACTTCCTGAGGAAGAGTCTCGGTCATATCTGAGATGATGAAGCCGGGGGCGATACAGTTGGCGCGTATTCCCCGCGGTCCCATTTCCTTGGCGACGGATTTTGTGAGTCCTATCATTCCAGCCTTTGACGCCGAGTAATTGGCCTGTCCGGCGTTGCCGTATTCACCCACCACGGAAGACATACAGATGATGCTGCCGGAACGCTGTCGGGCCATCACGGGAGTGACTGCGTGGATGAAATTGAAAGCCGATTTGAGGTTGATCCCTATTACGGCATCCCATTGCGCTTCGTCCATACGGAGCATAAGTGAGTCTCTGGTAATGCCGGCATTGTTCACCAGTATGTCGATGTGCCCGAAATCCTCCTTAATGCGCTCCACTACATCGTGTGCTGCATCAAATGAGGATGCATCGGAGGTGTAGGCTCTTACCTTGGTCCCGAACGCCTCCAGTTCGTGTATAGTGGCTTCGTTCACTATGAGGTCCGTGAAGGCTATGTCGGCTCCTTCTTTTGCAAACATCAGGGCAATGGCCTTGCCTATTCCTCTGGAAGCCCCGGTTATCAGGGCTGTCTTGCCATTTAGAAGTCCCATATCTACATTATCAATTATCTATATTATCAAACATCTACATTATCAAATATCTCCAGCATCAATTATTGTCTGCTGCCATTGCTTCTTCTACATCATCGGGTGCAATAGGGAGACGGGATGCCCCTATTCTTCTGGCACCGTCCTTGGTCACGAGCACGTCATCCTCCAGCCTGATGCCTCCGAAGGTGTAATAATCCTTGAGCTTGTCGTAGTTGACGTGGCCCTTGTCCGTACCCTCCCTTTTCCAGAGTTCTATGAGGTCGGGGATGAAATATATACCCGGTTCGTCCGTTATCACATTGCCGGGTTTGAGACGGCGGGCCATTCTCAAGCTTCCGAGTCCGAGTTGGGACGAACGGCTCTGGTCATCATCGTAACCTACGAGGTTTTCTCCGAGGTCTTCCATATCGTGCACGTCCATTCCCATATTGTGACCCAATCCGTGAGGCATAAAGAGTCCTGCGATGCCAAGATCGAGACACTCGTCGATATCTCCTGACACCAGCCCCAGATCCTTGAGCCCCCCGAGGATATGCCTGCAAGTGGCAAGGTGCACGTCACGATAGGGGATACCGGGCTTAATAAGGCTGAAAGCCAACTCGTTACATTGATATACTATGCTGTAGATATCTTTTTGTACCGTGCTGAACTTCCCTGATGTGGGATAAGTTCTCGTGTGGTCTGATGCATAGTGGCTGTTGGTCTCCGCACCTGCATCCACCACCATCAGTTTGCCGGGGGCGACTGGCAGGTCGTGTGTATGGCAGTGGAAAATTTCTCCGTGTTGGGTGAGAATGGTGGGGAAACTCACTCCCCATCCCTTGGAGAGTACAACTGCTTCCATCGCACCTACTATCTCCTGCTCTATTCTTCCCGGTCTGATGCCTCTGCGGGCTGCGGTGTGCATCTCGAAGCCCAGTGCTCCGGCTTTTTCAAGTTCGGCTATTTCCTGTTCCTCCTTCACAAGACGCATTGATACAATGGCCCTGACCAGAGCCTCTGACGCTTCCTTGCAGCCCTTCTTGCAGGAAGAGAAAACGGCCTCCGTATCCAGACCCAGCAGAGACGCTATCTTGCAGGCGTTGTAGTAACGGGAGGCCGGGAGAAAATGAACCTTTCTGCCCCTGACCACCGCGTTGAGGACGGCGACATCGAAAGCACCGTAGCTTGCGCTGTTCTTTATTCCGACTTCTGCTGCGAGACTGCTCACAGAAGGCTGAGGCCCCATCCAGATGATGTCATCTATCCCGAAGTCGTCGGCGTACAGTGTTTCCTCGCCCGTCTCCAGGTCAATTGTCGCAGCCATACGGGGTTCATCAAGACCGAATAAATAGAGCCAGTTGCTGTCCTGTCTCCATTTATAACCGTTGTCCCGGTATTGGGCCGGAGACTCCACGTTGCCGACAAATACAGCTATTCCTGTTTCGCCCTTCATTTTTTCCAAAAGGACGGAACGTCTGTTAATGTAAGTTTCTTTTGTAAACATCAATTATGTATTTTGCAAGATTACTAATATAGAACTTGGCAATCTGTCTCCATACTATACGGTATTCCGACGGAAGAGGCTGTTACCGAAAGGGTCTCTCCCGGATTGCGCCGTATGTATGCTATGCAACTGCCTTCGTAAGCGTTGCGCACAGGACTGCGATAGCTGGAGTGGTCGGTGAGGTCGGCATTGTCAGTGCCGAGCAGTGTTCCGCCCTCCACACGGAATTCAATGGTGTGGTCATCGTTGTTGCAGAGAATGCCAAGGCTGTCCACAACCGAAGCTCTTACTATAATAACATCATCGAAGTTGAATTTTCCTGTGCCATATTCTTCCACATCCAGTGATACGCAATATGGTGCAAATGGAGTCACTTCGATGCAACTGGCTGCTTCGACACCGTCATTGTAGCCAAGTACCTTGTATTCACGGGCGTTACCCTTGAAAGAGTATGTTACTGGCTTGGCATCGGAGGGTACGGCCTGTTTCCCCAGGGATTTCCCGTCCACGAAGAGTTCTACCTCGGAGCAGTTTGAATACACGGTAATTGCTATGCTCTTTTCCGGTTTCATCATAGGTCGGCCCGGCTGGGGGCGCTGAGTCTGAGAATTCTGCTCCTTCACCGTCATTGCAACCATAGCTTCCTTGCTCCACCAGCTCTTGCGCTGGAGTCCTCTTTCCTTGACCTTTCCGGTTATATCAATCAGCCCTGCTCCCAGACCTATTTTAGGCCAGTCTGCTTCTCCGAGATAGTCGATTCCTGTCCAGAGGAACTGACCGCAGAGCCAGGGCGAGTCACGCAGAAGCAGCCAGGTCTCTATATCGTGAGTATTCTCCGTTCCTATCATTACCTTTTCGGGATGAGCGGCGTGGTAGTCGGTCATTTCTTTGATGCGGTAGTTCTGTCCGACAACATCCATCATCTCAGCAAAGCCGTTGCTGTAAACGCCGGAGGATACCGGACGGAAAAGAGCCATAGTGACGGGACGAGTACCGTCGAGGGAATGAATCAGGTCCTGTTGGTTGCGGTATTTTGCGAAACCTTCCTCGTTGTTGAGATTGTCACGTATTTCGTTTCCCACACTCCAGATGACGATGGAAGGATGGTTGCGGTCGTGCATCACTATGTCACGGGTGTCAACCTCCCACCAATCCTTGAAATAGAGGTTATAAGCTTTTTCGGCGTGATTCTTCGGAGCCGTCCAGGTGTCGAAGGTTTCGTTCATCACAAGGAATCCCATCTCGTCGCAGAGATTGAGGAATTCCGGAGACACAGGATTGTGCGAAAGACGTATTGCATTGACTCCCAATTCTTTCAAGGTTCTGAGCCGGTATCTCCATACTGAGCTTGGCACTGCTGAACCCATTGCTCCGGCCTCACTGTGTATGCATACTCCGTACATTTTAATATTATGGCCGTTGAGCCAGAATCCGGTGTTTGCATCGAAGCGGATGTCGCGCATTCCGCAGGACACGGTTTCACGGTCGACAAGTTCGTTTTTCACAAGGACGCGGAAACTTACGAGATAGAGATAAGGGTCATCGACAGACCAGAGATGAGGTTTTTCATACTGCATAGGTACGCTGAAAGCCGAAGTCTCTCCTGGTGCGAGTACTTTTGCGGTTGATGCGCCCTTCTTCAACACATTGCCAAATCTGTCCTTGAGAAAATACTCGAGAACGGTCAAAACTGCTTTGTCAGAACTGTTTTTGATTTCGGTACTGAGCAGAAATTCGGCTTTTTTCTCGGATACCTTCACGGTTTTCACATACGGAGACCAGGCTGGCATATACACGGGATCTTTGGCAACCAGACGCACGTGACGATAAATGCCGCATCCTGAGTACCAGCGTGATGCAGGCTGGGTGGAGTTGTCCGCCTTCACTGCTATTTCATCGGTGCCGTCAGCCTTGAGGTAGTCGGTAAGCTCATAGCAGAGAGGCACATAGCCATTGGGTCTTGTTCCGAGCAGATGTCCGTTCACATAGACCTCGCTGCAGGCCATAATTCCGTCGAATTCTATGAAGATACGCTTGCCATTGAACGATTCCGGAAGAATCAAGGTCTTCCTGTACCAACCGATATCGGTAGGCAGATATCCGCCGCCTCTGCCGGAACTGTGATACTTGTTGTATGAACCTTCTATGCTCCAGTCGTGAGGGAGGTCCAGAGTACGCCATTCTTTGATACGGGCAATGTCCTTGATCGATGCATCCGAAAGGACGAACTGCCAGCCGGAATCAAAATTTTCGGTCAGCCTTTCCGCTTTCAAACTAAGGGGTGTCGCAAGCAATAAGAAGATGGCAGCCAAAATGGTAGTGGTCTTTTTCATATTAATTGACTTGTTTGCAGTGAATATATGATATCCGTTTCGCCTTTTGTTTGTGTCGCATCCTGTTTCGTTCTTGGCTTCTCTTCACTATATTGGATAGTATTCCGCTGCAGTGAAATTTATGAGGTCCTGCGGGGATATCTTCAGTTGGAGACCGCGTATTCCCGCGCTGATGTATATTTGGTCGTACAGAAGGGCACTTTCGTGAATGAAGGTGGGGAAAGGCTTTTTCATCCCAATCGGGGAGCAACCTCCGCGGATATAACCGGTCACGGGCAACAATTCCTTCTGGTGAAGCATCTCGCAGCTTTTGTTGCCGGAGATGGAGGCGGCAAGTTTCAGATCAACTTCAAAGTTGCCCGGTATCACGCACACGAAGCAGCCAGTCTTGTCACCCCTCAAAACCAAAGTCTTGAACACCTGTTCAATAGGCTCATTCAACTCTGCCGCAACGTGGATTGCGCTCAAATCATCCTCCGTGTATTCGTAGGGAACTAATTCGAAATGAATTCCGGCAGTTTCCAGCAACCTTGCCGCATTTGTCTTCTGCACTCCGGCCATAATATACAAAGATACCTTTTTTATTTGCAGTTTATTTGGAATAAGAGCGAAATTCGCAAACAACTTGTTATCTTTGCAAATGGATTGAAATACATTCCGCCTTGGTGGTGAAATGGTAGACACGAGGGACTTAGACAGGCTCTTTTAACAAATAAACGGGAAAGAGTTCAATTGAGTGCTCTCTCCGAAAGGAGGGAAGTAGAATGCCGTAAATTCAAGGAAACCCTAACAGATGATGCTGACGGTAATCTTGAGCCAAGCCTCCTGAAAGAGGAAGGTGCAGAGACTAGACACGGCACACCTAAAGACAAGAGTCAATGGTGAAGGAATAGTCCGGACTACGAACGGCTACGGCCGGTGGCGAAAGCCATAGCAGTACGAAAATCCCTTGGACCGAAAGGTCC
>DCIN01000065.1:0-26385 GCA_002315815.1 Bacteroidales bacterium UBA1725
TCACCAAACTCAAGAGCAACATGAAAGGTGCTATCATGACCATAAGTGACAAACTCCTCCTTAGAAAGCGAGCGCTTATAGAAACCATCAATGATGAACTCAAGAATATGGCTCAGGTAGAACATTCCAGACATCGGTCTGTTGTAAATTTCTCCGTGAACCTCGTAGCAGCCCTTTCGGCCTACTGTTTCTTCCCGAAAAAGCCGATGATTGCGGTTGACAGATGTGACGACGCGTGTCCTGATGGTGCTATTCAATTGAGCCTCTTTTAATTATAATTCGTCGAACTCACGTTAATATAGAAGTAAAAATAAAGATAATATTTCGCCTGGGAAAATGCTTTTTTGTAATTCTTGAGTATTTTTGTGAAGAACAATATTTGTTGTAACGGAATGGGAAACACAACACTGCGCAAACTACCTGTCGGCATTCAGGATTTTGAGAAACTCAGAAACGACGGTTATCTCTATGTGGATAAAACCGAGCAGATTTATCGGCTTGTCACCACAGGATGCCATTATTTTCTGTCCCGTCCGCGCCGCTTCGGCAAATCGTTGCTGATAAGCACCATCAAGGCTTTCTTTCTGGGGAAGAAGGAGTTGTTTGATGGTCTTTCCATTGCATCCAAGGCCGATGTGGACTGGGCCGTTCACCCGGTATTGCATCTGGATCTGAACACAGAGCAGTTTGACACTGAGAGCAAACTGATAGACAAATTGAGTCTGTTCTTGAGTCAGGCGGAAGCTGTTTATGGAACTGACACCAATGAAAAGACTCTTGGAACCCGTTTCGAAGGTGTCATCCGCCGAGCCTGTGAGAAGACTGGCCAACGTGTGGTGATTCTGGTTGACGAATACGACAAGCCGATGCTCCAGGTCATCGGAAGTCCAGAGCTTCAGAATGCATACCGCGCCACTCTGAAGGGCTTCTACGGTGCTCTCAAATCGATGGATGCCCACATCAAGTTCGCTATGCTCACGGGCGTGACCAAGTTCGGCAAGATCAGCGTGTTCAGCGACCTGAACCATCTGACGGACATCTCGATGGATGCCCGCTACTACGACATCTGCGGAATGAGAGAACAGGATCTGTCAGAGTGTTTCGAGCAGGAGATGAATGACCTTGCCGCCGCAAACGGAATGACCTTTGACGAATGCCTTTTGGCAATGCGTCAGCGTTACGACGGCTACCATTTCGAGGAGTCAGCGCCCGGGATGTATAATCCTTACAGTGTGCTGCTGACACTCGCCAAGCAAAAGTTCGGCAGCTACTGGTTCGAGACAGGGACTCCGACATATTTGGTTGAGCTGCTCCAGATGCACGACTACAACCTTGAGGAGATGTCCCACGTCGAGGCGGATGAAGATACTCTCAACTCCATAGACGGAGGTTCGACCAACCCTATCCCTGTGATATACCAAAGCGGCTACCTGACCATTAAAGACTTTGACAAAGAATTCGGGACGTACACTCTGGGATTTCCTAACAAGGAAGTAGAAGAGGGCTTCACGAAGTTCCTGATGCCCTGCTATATATATCCGAAAGACAGGCAATTCCCTTTTCTTGTCAACAACTTCGTGAGGGACGTGGAGCAAGGCAACACGGACCAATTCATCAAGCGTCTCCGTTCCCTCTTCGCCGACACCCCGTACGAGATAATCAAGGACCTTGAGAACCATTACCAGAATGTGCTGTGGCTGCTGTACAAGCTTATGGGCTTCTACACCCGGGCGGAATACCACACCAGTCAGGGACGCATTGACCTTGTCGTCAAAACTCCCAAGTACTGCTATGTGATGGAGTTCAAGCTCGACGGCACTGCCGAGGAAGCGCTAGCGCAGATTCAGGACAAGGACTACGCCCTTCCTTTCGCATTGGAGGACCAGCAGATTGTCCGCATCGGCATAAACTTCGACAGCCGGACCCGCAACATAGACCGATGCCTGGTAGGATAGGTGACATTGTTTTCCAGAATACGGGGCGGCTCCATAATCCCACTACCGTATATTAACGTGAGTTCGACGAATTATTATGTAAACGGCTCCAGTCTTACGTATTTTAGAATTTTAGTTTGAAGATTAGCTTTGCCTGAAAATGTTTCAGTTATGCAAAGCCAACAAGAAGAGGCCTTTGAAGTCTTTTCCGTCTAATAGAATCTGATTCTTCCGCTGCCTGTTGTGTGGCTGTCTATGTTGCGGTAGGAAAGATTGCCCGAAATGGTTCCGGATCCGGCAATATTCGCCTCGACCTTGTTTGCCTTGCCGTTTATCTTGATTGAGCCGCTTCCAGAAATGCTTAATTCCAGATCTCCGGTGATATCAACCTTTTCATAATCTCCGTGCCCGCTTCCTGAAACAGCTATTTCAACATCTTCACAAGACTTGAGGTTTTTGATGGTGATATTGCCGCTGCCGTTTGTGACCATATCGGCATCATTACATATCAGACTTTCAATAACCATATCTCCACTACCGCTGATACTGCACTTAAAATCCTTGCAGTCAAGGTTCCCGATATGGGACTTTCCACTACCTGATTTCTTGAATTTCACATCCTTGCCAGATTTGTGCCCTTGCATATCATTGAAAGAACCACTTCCGGACAACTCGACCTCGTGAAGTGCAGGGGAGTAAACCGTCACATAGAGATTGAAGTTATGGTATTTCCCCGGTTTCATTTTGAGATACAGCTTGTCGCCTATCACTTCCGAAATGAAATTGTTGATAAATTCCTGTTTTCCTTCGATGAAGACCTCGCTTTTGTTTGACTGGATATAAGTGACTGATATTGCCCCGGAAACATTCAATTCGGAGAATTTATCCACTTTTCTGCACTCAGAACTGATGTCCTGCGTCAGAAAATAATCAGACGTATTGGAAGATTCAACGATTTCAATAACGAAAGGTGATGAAAAGCAGTTTGAGCAAGAGAGGATGAAAATGATAGCCGAAATGAGAGTGATTTTTTTAAACATAACAGTGGCTGTATTTGAATAATTGTTTAATGTTCTTTCGCGATTCCAAAGATACGATTTTGTTTTCCTGATTACAAAACAATATCATAGTGTCCCTGTTTTTCTTTGAGATTTGTTAAATTCGCGTTTGATTTGATAGACTGTGACAATGCCGGATTCAGAATGCCAATACATTGAACTCTCTGATCTTCAGTCGGAGATTGGAGAGAGAATAGGCTTTGTTGAGCATTGGGTCAAGGTTGAAATTGAGTCTCTCAGCGAATCCCGAGGCCATCACTATTTCGGATTCATCCAGAAGGATGCGGGCCGGATTGCGGCCAGAGCCAGAGGTACGGTATGGGCTTCCAGAGCCGGAATCATAAAAGATTTCGAAATTACGACTGGCGAGACACTCAAGACAGGCCTCTGTATCGTAGTCCTTGCCCAAGTGGTTTTCCATCCTGTTTATGGCCTCTCCCTCGACCTGCTGGACATTGATTCCTCTTATTCCATAGGTCGCCGTGAACTTGAAAGGCGCGCTACGCTTGAAAGGCTCAGGCGTGACGGCTTTCTTGAAATGCAGCAGGAACTCGCGCTTCCGCTTCTGCCATCCCGTATTGCAGTGATATCTTCTGACAAGGCCGCCGGTTACGGTGATTTCGTCCGCCAGTTGTCCGAAAATGTGAAAGGCTACCATTTCAATATCACTCTCTTCAATTCTTTGATGCAGGGTGACAATGCGCCGGACTCCATCACCTCCGCCCTTGACAGTATATGCGAGGACGGCAGTTACGACACCATATTGATTTTCCGTGGCGGCGGTGCCGAATCGGACCTGTACTGTTTCGACGATTATTCGCTCGCCTGCGCCATAGCACGGTGTCCTTTTCCTGTCATCACGGCTATTGGCCACGAAAGGGATTTACATATTGCTGATATGGTGGCTCACGACCATTTCAAGACTCCCACTGCTCTTGCAGTGTTTCTTACCGACTGGGTCGAAACCGTCGAGAACGAAATGGAACAGGGGATGGAGGCAGTGCTTTCGGCAGTTGTGGAGAGGCTGGATGCTGCAGATTCTGAGGTGAACCGATGCGTAACCAATATACGTTTTGCCCTGTTTTCGGCCATCAATACCCTTGAAAACCAACTTGCGCTCAGTCAGGCGGCAATAGGTGCTGCGGATCCCCGATCCATTCTGAAGCAGGGCTATGTGCTGGCTGTAGGAAAGGATGGTACTGTGCTCAGGAATGTCGGTTCCGCGGCTGCGGGCGACGAATTCTGTCTGAGATTTCTGGACGGCCGCTGGGATTGTCTCATAGAGAAGGCTGTAGAGAAAACAGCAGAGAAAACAGCAGAGAAAACAGCGGAAAAAGCAGTGGAGAATGGTTCAGTTGACAACGAAGACAATGAATAACGAGCAATATATGAAGAATCTTGCCCGTCTCAAGGAGATAGAGGCCAAGGTCAAGGACCCTCAGGTCAGTCTGGACAGCATTGATGCGTTGCTGGATGAGACGACGAAAATCGTCAGGGATTGTTATGCTTATACAAGGGGACTCAAGGATAAGGTTGAGGCTCTGGACAGTCTGACTCTTCAGTAGTGAATGTGTGCAACTGTTTCTGAAATAATGAAATAATGAGACAATGAAACAATGAAGAAATGAAACTGTTTCTGATAGACGGACACGCTCTCATCTTCAAGATGTATTATGCCTTTCTCGGGCGTCCTATGGTCAATTCCAAGGGAGTTGACACATCCATTCTGTTCGGATTCACCAAATATCTTCTTGAACTCATAGAAAAGGAACGGCCAACTCATCTGGCCGTCAGTTTCGATCCTCCGGGAGGCACTTTCCGCAATCGACTCTACCCTGGATACAAGGCCAACAGACCAGAAACTCCGCAACTTGTCATCGACGCTTTGGAACCTTTGATGCGTATCCTGAAGGCTATGGACATCCCTGTGCTGATGATTCCGGATTATGAGGCTGACGATGTGATCGGTTCAATGGCGAAGCGCAGCGTGGCTGAAGGTATGGATGTGTATATGGTCACTCCCGACAAGGATTACGGACAGCTCATAGAGGATCATATCATCCAGTACAGGCCGGGAAAGGCCGGATCCGACAACGAGCTGATAGATGTTGCGGCAGTATGTGCAAAGTGGAACATATCGTCTCCCTCGCAGGTGACTGATGTCCTGACAATCTGCGGAGATTCAGCGGACAATGTTCCCGGAGTACAGGGGGTCGGCCCTGTCGGAGCGGCCAAACTGCTTGGCAGATACGGTTCCGTTGAGGGAATATATGACCATCTGGAGGAATTGTCCCCACGCCAGCGGGAGTTGTTCGAAGCGGCCCGCGACCATATATCCCTGTCCAAGGACCTCGTAACCATAAAGACTGACATCCCTCTGGAGACGACCGCTCAGGATATGGTGTACGATATGAAACTGACTCCGGAACTTCTTGCCGTCTGCGATGAGTTTGAATTCTTTTCCCTCAAGAAGAAGCTTCCTTCGATCTGTGTTTCTGTGCAAAATGATTCCTCTGCCCTAACCGGTTCACCTGTCGTAACCGGTTCCTCTGCCGTAACCGGTTCGCCTGCCCTGACCCCTCCCGTTGCCGTGACACTCACGATTACGGAAGTGCCGCCGTCAATAATTGATGGAGAGCGAATCGCCCTCATCCTTATGGGGGATTTTTTGTATGTTTCGGACGGCAGGAATGTTGCCAGAGGTGCCATACAAGATTTCAGCGGCATACTCGCGGACAAGTCAGTCGCAAAATGTGCCGCTGGGGTCAAGTCTTTACTCAATGCCTTGGCGGAGAATGGAATAGAGATGGTAGGACGTATGTATGATGTCGAATTGATGCACTATCTTCTCAATCCTGAGCGCAGCCATACTCTGGAATCTCTCGCCAGCAATTATCTTGGGGTAGAACTTGAGGAAGGTTCCTGCCTTGCCACCGGCTGTCTGTTCGATGATGATTCCGGCACTGATTCCTTTTATGCGTTCAGACGTGTGATTGCGGTGCGGCTGATAACCGACAGACTTCTGGACGAACTTCGCACATCTGGTCTTGACAGACTCTATGATACTATGGAAGAGCCGCTTGTCAAGGTCCTTTCCCTGATGGAACGTACTGGAGTCAAGATAGATATGGAGTCACTGGGGGAATATGCATCGGGGCTTCGTGCACACGTTATGGAAAAGGAGCGATTGGTGCGGGAACTTGCCGGGGAACCGGGTCTCAACGTATCTTCGCCCAAGCAGATTGGTGAAGTTCTGTTCGGCAAGCTCAAGCTCGACCCGGGGGCGAAGAAGCCGAAATCCGGCAACTGGCCTACGGACGAGCAGACACTCAGCGAGTTGTCGGACAGGAGTCCTATCATTGATGCAATATTGGAATACCGTGGGGCCAAGAAACTCCTTTCCACCTACATCGAACCGCTACCGTCCTATATTTCGCCCCGTGACGGACGTGTCCACACCTGTTTCAACCAAGCTCTCACAGCTACCGGAAGGCTCAGCAGTTCCAATCCCAACCTTCAGAACATTCCTGTCCGTACGGAACAGGGAAGAGAGATAAGAAAAGCTTTTGTTGCAGGATTGCCGGGATATGTGATGATGTCTGCCGATTATTCGCAGATAGAACTCAGGGTGATGGCTCATCTGTGCGGGGACAATCATCTGTGCGAGGCTTTCCGCAACGGGATCGATGTCCACTCGGCCACTGCCGCCAAGATTTTCCGTATTCCGGTGGAGCAAGTCACTTCGGAGCAGAGGCGGGTGGCAAAAACCGCCAATTTCGGGATAATGTACGGGATATCCTCCTTCGGCTTGAGCCAGCGTCTCAAGTGTTCGAGAAGTGAAGCGAAACAGATAATTGACGATTACTTCGAATCTTTTCCCAGCATACGGGGATTCATCGATGAGACTCTCGCCGATGCCCGACGCGAAGGATATGTGCAGACAATATTCGGTCGCAGACGTTATGTTCCCGACCTGAATTCGCACAATGCCAACATAAGGGCAGTTGCGGAGAGGAATGCGGTCAACGCCCCTATCCAGGGGACTGCGGCGGACATCATCAAACTTGCAATGTGCTCAGTATTCTCCAGCCTTATGTCCGGAGGATACAAGTCAAGGATGGTGCTGCAGATTCACGATGAACTGCTGCTGGAGGTTCCGGAAGAAGAAATAGAAACAACAAGGGACATTCTGGTGCACGATATGGAGAATGTCGTGAAACTCGCTGTCCCTTTAACTGTGGAGTGCAATTATGGATATACATGGCTTGAAGCCCATTGACGAACTTGTCAGACTTGCCGTCATCGGAGACGGCACGGCCTTTACGGAACTCTGGGATACTCATATCGCCGGCCTGAAGGCCTATCTGAAAGGCAGTATGAAGAATCTTGACGATTTCTATGTGGATGACATCTGCTCCAGAAGTTTCGAGAAGGCATTCAGGCAGATACGCAGCTATGACCCATCAAGGAGCCGATTCTCTACCTGGCTCAGGACTATTGCCCACAATACTGCGCTGGATACGATAGAGCAGGAAAGCAGGGCACAGCAGAAATATATACGTCTGGATCAGGATATTGAGGACAATTCTGCCATTGCTTTTATTGGAGATGATGGAATTACCGCTCTCGACAGCATTATCCGCGACGAGGATGAGGAGAAGATGACACGTTATATCGAAGGCCTTCCTGAAATATACCGTACAGTGGCCAGATTGCGTCTTGTGGAGCGAATGCCCTACAAGGAGATTGCGGAGGAACTCGGAATGGAACTGAATACCGTGCGTACACGCATACGCAGGGCGAAAGCTATTATAGAGGAAGCGAAGGCTGATGAAGACTGATGAATACTGAAATAGGAAGAAAAGATTAAATAAGGAAGAAAAGATTGAAATAGAAAGAATGACGAAAATTGAAACAGCGAGAATGACAGAAAGCGATTTCGACGGGGCCGTTGCCCTCTGGAAGGAATGGAATTCCAGAATCAATGTTATTTCCAGAAAGGATGAGGACAATATCTGGAAACACCATATTCTTCATTCTCTGGCGATTGCAGAGTATCTTTCTCGTTTTGGATGTGAGTTTGAATCTGATGACAGCATACTTGATCTCGGTACCGGAGGAGGATTTCCGGGCATACCGCTTGCGCTTGCGTTTCCCGATGTCAGTTTTACTCTCTGTGACAGTATCGGCAAGAAAATCAAAGTCGCATCAGCGGTCGCCGAAGGGCTTGGTCTGAAGAACGTTGTCTGTGTGAACGCTAGAGCCGAATCACTGCCCGGCACATTCGACTGGGTAGTATCCCGTGCCGTCACGTCTTTGGATAACTTCTATCCCTGGGTGAAAGGCCGTTTCAGCAAAGGTATTCTTTATCTGAAGGGTGGAGAGGTCAATGAGGAGATTGCCCTTCTGTGCAGGAAATTTGCTCTTAATCCCGCCAAAGTCAAGTCATGGCCCATAAGTGAATGGCTTGAAGATGATTATTTCAAAGAAAAATTTGTTATTCACATCAAAAAATGATACCTTTGCCCTCCCGAATTTGAATAATTAAAAAATAATAGATAATGAAACGCACATTTCAACCTTCCAATCGCAAGAGAGTCAACAAGCATGGCTTCCGTGAGCGTATGAGTACACCTAACGGCCGCAGGGTACTTGCTTCACGTCGCGCACACGGCCGCAAGAAACTTACAGTTTCTTCAGAAGACCGTTTCTAGTATCGTAATCGTTACAGAAAGATAGGAAGGGTGACCTGAAACGGTCATCCTTCTTTTGTTCGTCCGGCACGTGTTTGTCCATCCACGTGTTCGTCCGGCACGAACGTGCTCTAACGGGGGACAGGAGGTGCCGGTATATCGATTTTGTATGCCTTCCGGTCCTTGTTCGTGAGTTTGTCGCTGCGAAGCCAACGGTTCTCCCTTTTCAACTGGGCGTAGGATATGCCGTATTCTCCTGCGAAATCCACCAGTGAGGGTATCGGCTCAGATATTGTCACAGTTTTCTGCGGTTCAGGATAATTGTAGCTTTCTTCCGGTTCAAGGTGAAAACCGAAAGCCTCAGGGTTCTCATACAGCATCTTCACTGCCAGAAGGCGGAACATATATCTTGAGGTTTCTTCCACCAGCCATAAATCCAATGCGGAGTCACAGTGCTGATCCTCCAGCTTGGCCGATATTCCATTCTGACCTCCGTTGTAACTTGCGGCTGCTGTCATCCAGTCGCCGTATTTTTCATAGGCTTCCTTGAGAAAGCTGCAGGCAGCTTGAGTCGCCTTGGCCGTATTGTATCTTTCATCCACCTCGGAATTGATTTCCAAACCGTATTTCTGTCCTGTCGCTTTGGTGAACTGCCACAATCCGGCCGCTCCGGCCGACGAAACGGCCGAAGGATCGAGTGTGCTCTCTATCGCCATCAGATATTTCAGATCATCGGGCATTCCAAGCCTCTTCAGTATGGGTTCCACACGGGCGAATACTCCCGGCCCCCTTTTGAGCAGCAGCAGCGAGGTACTGTGCATATAGGTGAAGGATATGATCTCCCTGTCCATCCTTTCGTACAGGTCGCTGCGCGAGAAACTGATTGTGTCTCCGGCGAATATGATGAATTCAGGCACGGCCGGAGCCTTTTTGTGCAGTTGTTCCCCTCTGAATTGATTCTGGGCGTGAATGGCCGCAGAAGCGAGTACGGCGGCCGCCGCTATGAGCGAAGCAATATAAATGTTTTTCATATCAAAATACAGTGAAAGATAGGCATTTTTTTGAGTATATTTGCTTGATGACTGCTTTTCTAGCACAGGTTGCGGCGCATTATTATGGTGCCGGGGATATAGAGGGGATGTGTTTCATTTTCCCGAACCGCAGGGCCAAGTCGTTCTTCCGCAAGTGGCTCTGTGATGAAGTGGCTTCGGGCAACGGGATTCCTGTCATCGCTCCGGCGATGATGACTGTCAATGAGTTCTTTTACAGTCTGGGTTCCGGAAACCAGACCGACAGGATAACTCTTCTCCTTGAACTGTACTCTCTGTATTCCTCGCTCAATCCCAAAGCTGAACCTCTGGATGACTTCATCTTCTGGGGGGATGTGCTTCTCTCGGACTTCGACGACGTGGACAAATATCTGGTGGATGCCCGAAATCTTTTTACGGATGTCTCCGATTTCAAGAATATTCAGGACAGTTACTCATATCTGTCCGTCCAGCAACGTCAGGCGATTGAACGCTTTCTCTCCCATTTCCGTGGAGAGAATGGGGTGGGGGATTACAAGCGCCGCTTCCTCCAGGTATGGAACATTCTATATCCTCTCTATGTCGGTTTCAACGAGAAACTGTTGGCGGAAGGTCTCAGTTATGAGGGAGCCGTGTATCGCAGGGTGGCTGAGAGAGTTCGCAGTGAAGCTGTTTCCGACTTGCTCTCCGAGGCCTTTCCCGAGAGCAGGAAGTTTGTGTTTGTCGGGCTCAATGCGCTGAACGAGTGCGAGAGACTGCTCCTTTCACGGATGAAGAATGCCGGATTGGCCGAATTCTGTTGGGACTACAGCAGCGACATAATCAAAGACAGAGCCAACAAATCGTCATTCTTTCTTGAGAAAAATGTTGCGGAATTCGGTCAGGCCTTCAGCCTCGATTCAGAAGGTCTGAGACCTCCGGAGATTAATGTGCTGAGCGTACCGGGAGGTGTGGCGATGGCTAAACAGATACCGGCAATTCTCTCCCGTATCCCATCGGACAAGCCTGTTGGCATAGAAACAGCCGTGATTCTTCCCGACGAAGGCCTTCTTCTTCCTGTCCTGAACTCCATACCGTCCTCAATCCGTGAACTCAATGTGACTATGGGTTATCCTATGGGAGCCAGTGAGTTCTGGAGCTTGATGAATGACATTTCCTCCCTTCAGATGCATATCCGCATCAAGGATGGCAGGTGTTTGTTCTATCACAGGCAGGTCTGGTCCATATTCTCCAATGCGGTGTTCAAGTCGCTGCTCAGTCCCGAGGCCGTTTCGCAGGTTGAGACTGTAAGGAAAGAGGCAAGATATTACATCGCTCAGGACGATCTCAACGGTGATCCTGTCCTGGATTTGATATTCAAACCCGTGGTCAAGGATACACGGCAAGTGTCCGCAGATGCCGTGCGCAAGATAGAGGAATACCAGCTTGCCCTGATTACCGGAATTGCCCCGCTTCTGAAGGATAAGCCGGAGATGGCAGTAGAGATGGACTTTGCTATGGTGTACCATCTTGCAGTCAAGAGGCTTTATCAATACACCCTGCCCATACTTCCGGCCACATATTTCAGTCTTCTGGCTCAGCTCGTGGGTTCCGCTTCGGTTCCTTTTCAGGGCGAACCCCTGGGTGGCCTGCAGATTATGGGTCCTCTCGAGACCAGAGCCCTCGACTTCGACAATCTCATCATCCTCAGTTGCAACGAGGGGATGTTTCCCAGGCGCAGCGTCAGTTCTTCTTTCATCCCTCCAGAGCTCAGGAAGGGCTTCTGCCTACCAACCTACGAATATCAGGATGCGGTGTGGGCTTATTATTTCTACCGTCTCATCCAGCGTGCATCCAGGGTCTGGCTTGTGTCCGATTCTCGTACAGAAGGCCTCAGCACAGGAGAGGAGAGCCGGTATATCAAACAGTTGGAGTTGCATTTCGGCTTGGCCGTCAAAAGGCACGTCCTGTCCTCCTCCATCAGTGTGCCGGAAGAGGACAGTGATATAGCAAAGACGGGCGAGCATCTGGAACGATTGCATCACAGCAGGCTTTCGGCCAGTGCTCTCAAGAACTATCTCAGCTGTCCGGCCAGATTCTACTACGCGAGCGTTGAAAGACTGCAGGAAGACGAGGAAGTGGCCGAGGCCCTTGATGCCGGTTCAGTTGGAAACGTCTTCCACAAGGCGATGGAGGAGCTTTACAGGGGTCGTGATGTAATCAGTCGTGATTATCTCGACTCCCTGCTCTCTGACAAGACCGGCTTGCACACCCTGGTGTCAGGTTTGATAATGAAGCAGCTCAATTGCTTCGAAGTGAGCGGGCGGAACATAATCTTCGAGGATGTGGTGAGCAGGTATGTCCTCAAGGTTCTTGAAAGGGACAGGGAACTGCTGGACAGTTACGGAACCGACAGTTTCAGGGTCCTGGGCCTGGAATTGGAGAAGAAGATGGATATCCACGGTTTTCATTTTCTGGGCTATATCGACAGGCTCGACAGTTTTGTGCCCGACGAAATCCGTGTAGTGGATTACAAGACAGGCAAAGTCAGTGACGACGATTTCCATATCGATTCCGGCAATGCCGCCAAAGTCGTGGAGAAGCTTTTTGGCAGCGATGACAAAAACCGGCCGAAGATAGCCTTGCAGCTGTATCTCTATGACCGCTTCATTTCCTCGGACCGGGAATATGCTGGCAAGAAGGTGGTGAATTCCATATATCAGACCTCCCGCCTGTTCCGAAGCGGGGTGGAGAAAGTGGAGCTGGATCCGCTTTTCTGCTCGCTGATGGATTCGTCACTTGAAGGACTGCTTGACGAAATCGGCGATTTGGCCGTTCCCTGGAGGAGGACGGAGGATTTGCTTACCTGTTCATTCTGTGATTTCAAGACAATTTGCGGACGATGAAAGTATTGAAGGCTTCGGCGGGTTCGGGCAAGACTTACGCCCTGTCCCACTCATACATACAGTTGCTCCTCGACTCTGATGACCGTTATGCGTACAGGCACATACTGGCAGTGACCTTCACCAACAAGGCCACTGCGGAGATGAAATCCAGGATATTGCGTGATTTGAGCGCGATGGCTCGAGACAATCCAAAGGCAGGCCGACTTCTTTCCGACATATTGCACGACTACAGTGCGTTTTCCATTTGTACTATAGACAGGTTCTTCCAGCAGACGCTCAAGGCTTTCTCAAGAGAGATAGGCCAATTCTCGTCTTACCGTATCGAGCTTGACAGAAAATCGCTGATACAGGAGACAATGGACAGAATACTTGATTCCCTGGACGAGAACAGTGCCGAATTGACCGCCTGGATTAAGGAAAGTGTGGCGGACAAACTCGGGACGGGAAAGAAATTCAATATCGATGAGGGTTTGTATGACACCGGTGCGCTGCTCAAGAACGAAGAGCACCGCAGACTGTGCGAGAAGTACGGAATCAATGATGCTGAGTCCTTCTCAAAGGAGAGGCTTGCTGCAATCCGAAAGTCCTGCCGCAGAATCATAAAGGATTTTGAGGAGAATGCCGCCGCACTGGGTCTTGCTTTCGAACCCGGAGAGGGAATCAAGAAACCCGGAATCAGGACCCTTTCCAAAGACCCCGGTCTCGAAATCCTTTTCGGAGAGCCTTACAGACTGTACCGTACAGCCCTCATTCTTGATGGACAGATTTATTCCCTTGGTCTTGCCGGAGAATTTTATCGTACTTTCGAATCACTGGTCAAGGAGAAGAACGTAATGCCTCTGGAGGATTCCAACACCATTCTCAGAGATATCATCGATGGATCCGACGCTCCCTTCGTATATGAAAAGACCGGGGTCAGGTACGAGCATTTCCTTCTGGACGAATTTCAGGATACTTCTTCTATACAATGGTCCAATTTTCTTCCTCTTCTGAAGGAGAGTGAGGCGGCTTCCGAACCTGGCAAACTGAGCAATCTCATAGTTGGCGATGTGAAACAGAGCATCTACCGGTGGCGGGATTCGGACTGGAGACTTCTGGGAGAGGAAGTGCAGAAGGAATTTCCGGGAGTGATTCCAGAAGTTCTCGACTGCAACTGGAGGAGCACGCAGACCGTGGTGGATTTCAACAACAGATTCTTCACAAAGGCGGCAAAGGCAATAGGCACATCCATTTATGACGATGTTTTTCAGAAATGTATGACTAAGGACAAGCAGCCCGGCCACGTCCGTGTCAGTTTCGTTGATGACCCCTCTGAGGCAGTTGTCGCTTCGATTTATGAGGCGAGAGTGTCGGGGGCTCTATGGAGCGACATCGCCGTGCTTGTCCGCAGCCGCAAGGAAGGTTCGATAATTGCAGCACGCCTGATAAAGGAAGGCTTGCCTGTGATATCGAATGAAGCTCTTCGCGTCAAATCTTCTCTTACCGTGCGCAGACTCGTTTCGCTGCTGCATTATATGGACAATCCGTCCAATACCATTGGGGGTTATCTGGCCAGGCAGTTGGGATTCGAGCTCGTACGCAATCATCACTCTCTTCTGGATCTCTGTGAGGAACTTCTTCGCAGCCTGTCCTACAAAGACGAAACGGTCTTTAGCGGCGAAACCCTTTTCATCCAGGCGTTTATGGATGAGCTTAGAAACTGGGTGGATACCAACGGCAACAACATCAGGGACTTCCTGCAATATTGGGAGGACGCTGACCCTTACATAGCATCACCGGAGAACAGTGCTTCCATCCGAATTCTCACTATACACAAGTCGAAGGGCCTCGAATTTCCTTTCGTGATTTTCCCTTATGCCGAGAAAGTGAGCCTGTACAAAGCTGATACACATTGGTGTTTGCTCAATGGAGGAGGTACGGGTATGGGAGACGAAGTGAATGGCATATACCCGGTAAGTCTCGGTTCTGTCTCTCCGGACACTTTGTTTTCCAATGCGTACCTGAAGGAAAGGAATCTCCAGGCGATAGATAACATCAATGTCTTCTACGTTGCTCTTACTCGCGCATCCAAAGCGATGCACATCATTTCTTCCATACCATCCAAGAAATTCCGCGAGGCTCTGGACAAAGGACGTCCCGAGTATGTCAACTTCTCCGAAATGTTGTATGAATTCTGCTGCAAGGCTACGGACTGCAGTTTCGGCGTGCCTTACGATTTCTCCGCTATGGAAAGAAAAGTCGCAGAACATATTGAAGCTTTCCCCGCCTCCTATCCGTCCATCCCGGCGGAAGGACGCATCAGCGCATCGAAAGATGCCTTGGACTACTTCGGAGAGGACGGTGTGACAGGCACATCGGCTTCGGCCAGACTTTGCGGCATTGAACTTCACAGAATTCTCGAGTCAGTTCGTGATTCGTCCGACCTCCCCGGTAATCTCGATTCCCAAAGCCGTGCCCTTCTGGAGGAAAGAATCGCTGCACATCCCGAGTGGTTTGATGCCGGAACTGTAAGAAACGAAATCAGCATAATCGACAGCAGCGGCAAGGAACACCGTCCGGACAGGGTCATCATCAGGGGCAGGAGTGCATTCATTCTGGACTATAAGTTCGGCTCCATCCATAGAAAATCATATATAGCTCAGGTTCAAGACTATATCAAACTATATAAGGAGATGGGATGGATGGATGTCAAAGGTGCCGTATGGTATGTGCCCGAGGACAAGGTTATCGAAGTCACCTGATGACAAGCTTGTCGAAGTCACCTTATGACCACCCTCTCTATCCTTCTTGGAACTGAGGTGAGAATTTCGTAGGGTATGGTACCCAGTATCGAGGCCAGCTCGCAGATGTCGGGGTCGTCCCCGAAAATCGTCACGGTATCGCCCACCTTCACGTCCAGTCCGGTCACATCCAGCATACACATATCCATACAGATATTGCCAGTAGTGGGCGCACGGTGACCGTTGACGCTGAAACTGGCGGCTCCGCATCCAAGATGTCTGTCCACGCCGTCGGCATAGCCGGCCGGAATTGTTGCAATCACGCTTCCTCCCGGAGCCACTTTGCCGTGCCTGCCATATCCTATGGTGCCGTCTTCCAGTGACAGATGCTTCACCTGCAACACTTTAACCTTGAAAGAAGCGGCAGGGGCCAGTTTGACTCCAGGCAGAGCGCTGATACCATATATGCCAATACCGAGTCTCACCATATCGAACTGGAACTGAGGGAAGCGTTCTATTCCGGCCGAGTTCAGGATATGGCGCATAGGTTTGCGGTTGATTGCGGATTCTATGGCTTCGGCTCCTTGACAGAAACTGTCCACCTGCCCAAGCGTGAACCTGTCTTCCCCGGGATCTTCTGCTGCTGCAAGATGGGAATAGACGGACTTTACATATACTTCAGTGTGTTCGCGCAGGAATTCTGTCAGTGCCGGAATCTCAGAAGGCATAAAGCCGAGCCTGTGCATTCCGGTGTCGAGCTTGATGTGAACTGGAAAGTCTCTCAATCCTCTCCTGCTCAGCTCCTCGCAGAAGATACGGAGAGTATCCAGATTGGGGATTCCGGGCTCCAACTTGTAATCGATGATTTCAGGGAAGAAATCCGTCCCTGCGGTGAGTACAAGTATGGGGAGGGAAATACCGTTGCGGCGCAGTTCCACGCCTTCCACAGGTAGGGCAACAGCAAGATAATCAGCTCCTTCCGATTGCATTATCGAAGCGAATTCCACTGCTCCGTGACCGTATGCGTTTGCCTTCACCAGCACCAGCAGTTTTGTGGAGGGATTGAGCTTTGAACGGAAGTAACGGTAGTTGCTCCTGCAGTTTGGCAAACTTATTTCCAGTCTCGAAAAATCGTTCTCTTTTCCCATTTCTTTACCTAAGGTCAGTGACTACCCACTCCTTGCCAAGCCCGTCCGTATTGAATCCGAAAGAGGACAGGTCAGTCAGCTTGTCCAGATACCTCAGCTCACTGAATTTGAGATTGTGGACATTGCCGATTCCGGATTTGAAAAGATCTTCCAGTCCGCTTGCATCTTCAATGCATACCTCCTTGCTTTTCCTGTCCACCAGTACCAGACACTTTCCGTCGCAGTGGTATTCAAGTCCGTTGATATCGGCAAGGAAGCATTTGTCCTGTGCCACTATGCTGCCTTTGCAGGAGACAGCTGTGCCGTCTGCGTCAAAGTTGCACGAGAATGTCGCTTTCACCCTATGGCTGCCGAGCATTCCGGCAATTTCCTCAAGATTCACTTGAGAATACGCCGGCAGTGCGAAGGCAAGAGATAGAAAAAAAGTCAGCAGATGTCTTTTCATTTTATGAATGCGTCAAGAATAGGTTGGAGAGTGTTGAGGTCCGGTACGAGTACCTGACGAGGTTTGGACCCTTCCTGTGGTCCCACAATGCCTGCGGCCTCAAGCTGGTCCATAACCCTTCCTGCCTTTGCGTATCCCATTCCGAGTTTTCTTTGAAGGTCTGAAGTGGAACCTCTCTGGCTGGTCACGACCATCTTTGCAGCCTCTTCGAAGCGTTCGTCCAGACTGTGCATATCAACCATCCCGCCACCTTCACCGGATTCTGAACCGGCCTCCTCTGCGGAAGGGAGGTAATAAGGAGTGTTGTAGTGCTGGCCGTATTTGTTCTGGCTTCCGATGAAGCCGGTGATACGTTCTATCTCCTCTCCGCTGATGTAGGCGCATTGTATGCGTTCGGACTCTATGCCGGCGGAGAAAAGCATATCTCCCTTGCCTATGAGCTTCTCCGCTCCGGGAGCATCGAGTATGGTCATTGAATCCACTCTGGATGCCACCCTGAATGCTATTCTCATAGGGAAATTGCTCTTGATTATTCCGGAAATCACATCAACTGACGGCCTTTGAGTCGCCAGAATGACGTGGAGACCGGCAGCACGTCCCTTCTGGGCAAGGCGGATGATGGAATTGGTGATACTCCTGCTGGCAGCTCTGGCCTCCGGTGAAGCTCCGGTGGTCATTGTGAGGTCGGCGTACTCGTCCACCACCACTACCAGATAGGGCAGAAACCTGTGTCCGTGGTCGGGGCGCAGATGCCTCTGCTTGTATTTGGAATTGTACAGCTTGATGTTGTTCACCCCGGCCTTGCTGAGCAGTTCGTACCTGTCGTCCATCTCTATGCACAGAGACCGCAGAATCTTTTCGGCATCTTTGGGCTTTTTGACTATTGCGTTCTGCTTCTGGTCCTCTTCCGATACGGCATCTGGCAGCACAGCCATATAGTGATAGAGCAGCTGCCCGTATGCAGAGAATTCCACCATCTTAGGGTCTATGAACACGAACCTGAGTTCGGACGGGTGCATCCTGTACAGGAGCGATGCGACTATTACGTTGAGTCCCACGGATTTACCCTGTTTGGTAGCACCGGCTATCAGGAGGTGCGGGGCATCTGCCAGGTCGAATACCTTGACTTCCTGTGTGATGGTGTATCCAATGGCAACCGGCAGGTCCGCCTTGCTGTCTCTGAAACTTCTGTCGTTGAGCAGTGATTTCAAAGGCACTATGGACGAATAGTCGTTGGCCACTTCTATGCCTACCGAATCAGACAACGTGATTACTCTGACTCCCTTTGCGCTCAACGAGAGGGCAATGTCTTCCTGAAGTTTCTTGATATCGGCAATCTTTACACCAGGTGCAGGGTAAACTTTGTACAGCGTGACTGTCGGACCAACCACGGCTCTTACATTGACCACCTGAATCTTGTAGTTGGCAAGTGTTGCGCGTATCTTGTTGGTGTTTCTGGTGAGTTCTTCCGTTGTAACCTCGCGTCTGCCGGAACTGTAATTCTCAAGAAGGTCGATTGAGGGGAATGAATAGCCGGGCAGTCCGTCGGGGGCTTCGAGACGGTTGTCTATGGGAGGAAGCTCCTTCACTTCCGCGCCCAGAGTTCCGTCCTGTATTATTTCAAATCCCTGGTTGACATTCAGGCTGCCGTTTGCCCCGCCAGTTACATTTACTTCTGTCTTTCCGGCTTCTGTCTCATCTGGTCCTGTCTCATCTCCTCCAATTTCATCTCCTCCAATTTTATCTCCTCCTGTTTTATCTCCTCCTGTTTCATCTCCTCCAATTTCATCGCCGACACCCGGAACAGCACCATTCAAATCTCTGTCGGTCCAGTCTTCGTCATCCAGAATGTCATCCGTTCCGTTTTTACGAGTCCCATCCTTGCAGGTACCAGGTATGTCTGGGTCTTCAATTCCTTTCAGTTCTTCTTCCCCGTGTTTGTTTCTGTGATTGCCGAGCTGGGAGAACCACCTTGTGAATGACGCCGAAGAAAAGAATAGAAAACATACAATCAGAATGACTATGAAGAAACCGGTCATCATCACTCCGAACAACGAATCGGACCATCTCACGATGAAATCCCCGCAACGTCCCCCAAGTCCGCCTCCGAAAGCTGCTTCGAATCCCAGAAGCCTTCCGGTATAAGCGAATGCGAGAGATGCGAAGAATGCTCCGAAAACTGCCACCATACCGGTTTTCAGCAGAGAACGGCGCCATCTTCCAATCAGAAGTCTGATAGAAATGGCTCCGAAAATGACGGGAAGAAAGAAACTGCCCAAACCGAACATCTCGCAAACCAGGAGCCTTCCGAACTTGTTTCCTACAGTACCCCCGGCGTTAGTGATGTCCTGAAGACTCATATCGTTTTTCCAATGCAGGAGGTAGGAGACGGATGAGGTGAAACAGAATACGGTTAATGCTGCCATACACAGTCCTGCGATGCGGACAGCGGCGGCTTTCTCGTTTTCATCCCAGTTTTTCCACAGATTCATTTCTTCTTGAACGGCTTCCTGTTGTTCTTGTAGTTGCGGCCCTTGCCCGATGCCTGTCCTACATTGACACCCATACCCGGTCTTGAGTAATTGGCTTCGAGAGATATCTTGCCCAGGTTCAGTCCTTCCGGGACCTTGAGCCTGTACTCGGAGAGTTTCTCTATATCATTGAATATGGTCTCATCGGCCACATTATCCTTGTTCCATATAAGGTACTGCTGCCTCATATATATGGCAAGACACCTGATCATCTCTGTCTTCACTTCTCCGTCCGGTTCCTGACAGAGCAGGTTGATGACTCTTTCGATATTGCGTCCGTAGTGGTTGGCCTTGATTCTGTCGCCTTTCATCGGAATGGGCATAGGCGCTGTCTCGAACTCTTCCTTGAGCGGGCAGGGATATGGTGAATCTATGTCCAGGTCATAGCCGGCAATCATATACAGATGATCCCATAGCTTGTGCTCAAAGTCCTCCTGGGAGTGTACCTGAGGGTTGAGTATTTCCATAGCCTTAATTATGGCCTGTGCCTGTCTGTTGCGCTTGTCCCTGTCTTCGATTGTCTTAAGATGCTCCACCATTTTGAGCACGTTGCGTCCGTACTCCGGCATACTCATTTTTTGCTGTTCTGTATTGTAGTTCATTCCGTATGTTTTTCAGTCGCAAATTTAGTAAATCTCAAAAAATAACTTGGCAATATTGTTGTCGTCTTTTTTGTCCGCTTTTCACTTTTCATAAGACGTGCGTCCCGTTTCACTCAGACAGAGGAAATCCCGGAGAGTGCCAGCATCCGTCCCCGCTGATGAGATAAGCTTCTACACCTTCTGTTGCCAGAATGAACTCCCGTGATTTCTGTTCCCCCATCACCATACAGGCTGTGGCGTACGCGTCAGCCATTGCTGCAGTCGGTGCTACAACGGTGGCACTCAGCAGATTGTGTTCTACGGGATACCCGGTTCTCGGATCTATGGTATGGGCATATTTGTGCCCGTCCTTAATATAGTATTTCCTGTAGTTGCCAGAAGTCACTATTCCGCAGGCTTTCCCTTCCGAATTCCAGACTCCTCTCAGGTCCGAACCGGGAGAATCGTTTCCATCTACGGGATTATCTACCGCTACGGTCCAGGGCCTGCCTGAGGCGTTCAAACCCTCGCAATAGATTTCTCCTATGTTCACAAGCATATCCTTCACCCCAAGAGAATGTAGATATGCGGCTATCACATCACAACTGTATCCCTGGGCAATTGCATTGAAATTCAGTTTCTTCTCTTTCTTGCATTCTTCAATTGCAATCTGCACTTCGTCAGGAGACGGGAGGCTGTCGGAACGGAAGCCGAAACCCCAGATATCGAAAAGGGGAGCGGCGAAGACATCGAACGATCCTCCCGTCTCTTCCCGATATCTGACGGATAGAGCCAACACTTCGCTGAAATACCTGTCCGGTGTCATTTCTTCCCCTGAATTGAATCTGCTCACAAGGGAGGACTTGTTGTAGCCCGACAGTGAGAAATCTATCCCAAGAAGAATTGAATCAATCCCGGCCGAGATTTCCGACGGCTTCTCTTTGACATCTTTCAAATTGGCTTTGACAATGTATTCCCCGCCCTGTGCATATCCTGAAAAGTTGAAATAACTGTTCTCGCGGCAGGAACAGCAGAGCAACAGTCCAAAGAAAAAACAAAAAAATGCAGGCTCTCTCATATTATCGGGCAAGGATTTTGTACAAAGATAGAGGATTTTCGCTCAATAATGCGCATATTTGCAAGTTCACAAGCTATGATGGTTAAGTTCAGACATTTTTTACTTGCTGTTTTCTGTACAGTTTGCTTTGTTTCATGCAATGACGAAGAAGAAACAGAAAGCAATTATCTTTCAGGTACGATAAAGATTTCGATGAAGGCATATGTTGCCCCCGGTTACACCAAATCTTTTCAGGTGGATACTCTTTCCACTCTCTCCAGACCCGACGGTGTAGGAATAGGCTATTATTTCAGGGCAACTGACTTCGCCGTGCTGGATACTGTCAAAAGGATGAATGAAACTGTTGCCAGACCTTTCACTTTCACGGTTCCTGATTCGCTCGGTTCCTTTACCCTTCAGGTTTCGGGTTTCTCCACCGATTACGTCTCCTCCTCCGCCACCACCACTTTCACTGTGGTGAAGCCCGGACATCAGGAAGGTTCTTCCATCACCGGTTTCGAGATTCTGCCCACGGACCAGACATTCACCGATCCCAGAGACAATAAGGTTTATTTTACTTTCAAAGTCGGCAACACCTTGTGGTTCAGAGAGAATCTTGCCTGGTCGGGGTCTGGAGTGCCTTTTCAGACCTGTGACATTATGTCCACTGTGCTCGGAAGGTTCTATTCGTACCGGGAAGCTATGAACGCCTGTCCTTCCGGCTGGCGACTTCCGCGTGAATCAGACTGGCTGGCGCTGGCTTCATCCCTCGGAACACAGGCGGAGGCCTATTCCAACATCAATGGAGTGGCTGGAAAGATGATGGAGAATGTTTACTTCAACGGCAATGTGATGTGGCCTTTTGAGAGATATGTCAGAATCACCAACAATGCCAGATTCTCCGCAATCCCTTCCGGCTATGCCATATTCACAGATAATGGTATTACATACAAGGATATTTATTCCTATGCTGTTTTCTGGACTGCAGAAGAACAGGATGGATATGCCATCTGCCGATACATTTACAAGGAGCAGGACGATTTGATGTGCGACGCCTTTGATTCCAATTCTTTCCTTGCCAGCGTCCGGTGCGTCAAAGACCTATAGTGAAGCAATTGTTCTCAGACAGTTCAGCAGGGCCCGCGCGAGCATTTCGCAAAGGCCCTGCATCATTTCCGGACAAATGCCCATTGCTTCCAACGTCAGGGTCGTCACTGAAGCCATTATCAGCACTTCCGTAAGCGGAAGCGACAACAGATTGGTGAGAAGGAAACATTTTGGGAATGTGCCGAACCGGAACCACACTGCAGGGGCGGTGAAAATTTGGCAGGATATGGACAATGCCATTGATTTCCATATTTTTCTCATCAGATCCATCCTTGATGAAGCAGGATACCATTGTTCGAGTCTCGGATAGAGACATAGGATTCCCAACATAGCCAGATAGGAGAGCTGGAAACTCAATGATTCAACCACTCCCGGATCAAGAGCAAGCTGGACAGTCAGGGCAGTCGAGAAAGCGCTCATCCTTGAGCGTTTCCGTCCGGGACTCTGTCCGGCTGCCTCGTTCACGCAGATGAAGATGAACGCTCTGACCAAAGAAGGTGATGCGCCTGTCATTTTTACATAGAAGGCTGACAGTGCAACGATGAGCAGACTTCTGAATGCTGATGCAATCCTTGAGTTGCCCAATACTGCCAGTCCTTTGGAGAGGAAGCTGTATATCACGCCCAGATGAAGCCCCGACAATGCCAGAATGTGAGATGCGCCGCTTTTGCGGAAGGCTTCGATCGTGCCGGCCTCAAGCGCGTCCTTTTTCCCCGTCAGAAGAGCCTTCACCAATCCGGAGCATTCAGGGGAGTCGGGCCAGGTCCTCTCGATAAGCGCCAGCAGTTTACCCAGTGCCGCTTCATTTGCAATGACCGTCCCTGAGTCTGTATGCATATTCCCGCATATCTGTCCGTTGCAACTGCATATCACTCCAAGGAGGAAGTACAGACACATAATCGCAACTGTACCCTTGCCCTTTTTCAGAAGGGCTGCATACATTGCCACCATCCCGACGCTTGCTGCCAGCGCCGGCCATAGGAACGATTCTCCCCTCAGCGGCAATAATGCCGCCACCACCACTCCTACTGTAAAAGGGATTGAAACCGCCACGATATCTTTAGCTTCCAGGCCGGTCATTCAATCAGATTTTTGCAAAGATACTTTCTTTTCACTAATTTCGCAGGTTCAATACTAGTTGCTTTTATGATAATTCTCGTAATTAATTGCGGAAGTTCGTCTATCAAGTATCAACTCCTTGATATGAAGGGGGATGAAGAGTACTCACTTCTTGCAAAAGGTAATTTGGAAAAAATAGCCCTGCCCGACAGCAAACTGACTCACAAGCCTTCAGGCAGGGACAGCATCGTCATCAACCAGTCTGTCCCGGACCATAATGTCGGAATGAAACTGGTGATGGAGACACTCGTGAGCAAAGAATACGGAGTCTTGAAATCATTTGATGACATAGATGCCGTCGGTCACAGAATCGTGCAGGGAGCTGATTTCTTTTCAGGATCCGCCCTTGTTGATAAAGATGTTCTCTCAAAGATAGAATACTGCTCCGATTTCGCACCTCTCCACAACCCTGCCCACCTTCTCGGCATCAAGGCAGTCAGCGAAGTGTTGCCCTCCGTTCCTCAGTGTGTCACCTTCGACACTGCTTTCCACCAGACAATGGAGCCGTACGCATATATGTATGCTCTACCATACAAATATTACGAGCAGTACAGAGTTCGCCGCTACGGAGCACACGGCACCTCCCATCAGTATGTGTCGCAGCGTGGTGCCAAGTTGGCCGGACTCGACCTCGCCGATTCCAGAATCATCACCTGTCATATTGGCAACGGAAGTTCCGTAACTGCCATAAGGAACGGTAAATGTGTTGATACCTCAATGGGTTTCACTCCTCTTGAGGGAATGATTATGGGAACCCGTTGCGGAATCATTGATGCCAATATCGTTCCTTACATAATGAAGAAGGAAGGTCTTTCGCCCGATGAGATGACTGACCTTATGAACAAGAAGAGCGGTTTTCTCGGCATAAGTGGCAAGACTTCCGATATGCGTGACATCTGCGACCTTGCAGCCGCAGGCGACGAGAAGGCCGAGATTGTGAAGAAGAAAGTCACTTTTGACATAGCGAAACTTGTCGGAGGCTATATCGCAGAGATGAACGGAGTGGACCTGATAGTATTCACTGCCGGTATAGCAGAAAACAACCCTTGGCTCCGAAACGACGTATGCGCCCAGCTGTCGTATATGGGAGTCCGGATAGATCAAGAAGCCAATGCTTCAGCCCGTCGTGACGAGGCCATTATTTCCGCTCCCGATTCCACAGTCAAAGTTGCGATGATTCCCACCAACGAAGAACTTGTCATAGCCAGAGACACAATGCGTGTTGTCTTGAGCAAATAATGACTACAGACATTTATTGAATTTTCCACCTATTTTATTTTTCACCCACCCACTATGAATATCAATTCCAATAAACCATCTGCTCAATCGGAATCCGAATATCGGTCTCCAAGCATCGAGATTTTTGTCATCAAGTCTCAAAACGTTTTCTGCACCTCAACTACTTCTCTCAGTGAGGAAGATGATACTTGGTCTTAATCATAATAGTTATCAGAAATGAAAGCTTTCAAACTATTCTTGTACATCACGTCACTTGTGACTGCTTTTGCTTCATTGTCATCGTGTAGCGAAATTGACTATCAGGAAACGAACGAAATCAGCATTATTTCTGCCAGCATTGTCCAGCCAGTAGATGAATCAGTCACAAAGACATCATTGTCCGCAGGTGTAGGCAGCCCGGTTTCATATCCTGTACTCTGGAGTGAGAGTGATGCCATCGCAGTCAGTTCCCAGTCCGCCGCCGTCTATGCTACCTATATGCTGAGTTCAGAACCAGGCAGCCAGTCCGGCAGATTCTTCAAGATTTCGGGTTCCACTCCTTCAGGTTCAGTGTATTCGTATTACCCTGCTTCAAATGTCACGAGCGTCAGTGGCAGCACCTACAACGTAACCATACCCGCCGTCCAGTATTATCAGGAACAATCCGTCGGAAATGGAGCCCTCCCGATGTACACCTCGGCAACGAATGTTGCAAATCTTATTTTCAATCCTCTGATGGCTGTCCTCAAGCTTCAGCTTACGAGCAATGAAGGTCTGTCTGTCAAAAGAATCATTGTGACAAGTGATACTGAGAATCTCTCCGGAAAGGCTCAGGTGAATATGTCCGACGGTTCCATTTCCTGGACTGCCGGTCATAAATCCGTGGAATTGTACTGTGGGGAAAGCGGCGTCACTCTGTCAGCTACTCCTCTCAATTTTCACATTGCCGTTCCCGCAGCAGCGTTGAAAGATTATTGTGTCGTTGTCACGGCAACTGATGGCAAAGGATTGGGCAAGAGACTGAATGACAAGACTTTTACAGCAGGTTGCATCAAGAAGATGCCTGTTTTGGATCTCAACTCTTCAACAGCTCCCTATCCCGTATATGCTGAGGGCCTGTATATGGCGGAGGCTTATACAGTCGATGGTGCTACCTGGGCTCCTGTGAACTGTGGATACGAGAATTCATACAAATACGGAAAGTTGTTCCAATGGGGAAGACACGACGGTTCCGGCTATCAGGAATCTCCAGCTTCCGAATACGATGAACCTATCATACAGCAGTCTTCTTTGAGCGAAAATCCCATTTCCGCTTCAAATGAGAATGCTTCAACGTTCTATAGAGTCAATATTTCGGGCAATGCTGATGGCGATTGGCTGATAACTATGGATGATTCACGATGGAACTTCGCCGGATCAGAGAAATCTCCATTTGATCCTTGTCCTGCCGGATGGCGATTGCCTGTCAGAACTGAGCTTAACTCACTTAAAACAAATGTATCAACTGCAGTTGTGGTTGACAATATGCTCGGTCTTTACTTGACAGGCAGTCACGAATATTCCGATACCGTATCCAGAGTCTTCTTTCCTTTTGCCGGTTATCGTAATGAGGAATTCGGGTATTGCACAGCGCGCGGCGTAAGCGGATACTATTGGTGTTCGTCTCCCTACGGCCCGGGTGGATCCAATCTCTACCTGACTGCGCCCGATATCGCTAATACCAGTCCCAGATATCGCAGCATTGGTACATCCGTACGTTGTATCCAGATGTAGTTATTTTTTGAGGTTTACTAAGTAAAGAGAAAAAAATAAGTTAGTAAAGATTGACGAGTAATATTGAGGACAGATTTTGCTCTGAAGA
>DCIN01000065.1:26455-26645 GCA_002315815.1 Bacteroidales bacterium UBA1725
ATTACCAAGTTATTTTTTGAGGTTTACTAAACACATTCAATACAAATAATTGTAAATCTGTACCAGTTTTTTCTTTGTGTTTCACTATATATTTTCTGGTACCAAGAAGAGGATGACTTGAAATGGTCATCCTCTTTTCTGTTTGATGCTGGCTACGATCGCTTTCACCCTACATTCCCGTGTCAATACA
>DCIN01000047.1:0-37310 GCA_002315815.1 Bacteroidales bacterium UBA1725
TGAACTTGAAGTACATATTCATTGAAGTACATATTCATTGAAGTACATATTCTTGGAGCGAAGCGCCTCAGGGGAGTTTGAGGGGGTCCGCCCACTCAATGAATAACATAACATATTTTGCAAGCAGTTCACCAGACATTGGTGTGCAGTCCCTGCAAAATATATTATCTTTGCAGGCTATGATACAGGAAAATCAGATAGAGCAGACGATAAATGCTCTTTTCAAGGGAATCACCTTCCCTTCCGAGCCTTCGGGCCTGTATGACCCGCTCAGATATATGATTGAAATAGGAGGTAAACGCATACGCCCGAGGCTGTGCCTGACTGTTTTTTCTCTTTTCCGCGAATCTTTTTCCGAAGAGATTTTCGAGCCTGCCATAGCACTTGAGGTCTTCCATTCATTCACTCTTCTGCACGATGACATTATGGACAAATCCCCTCTCCGGCGCGGGAAACCCACTGTCTGGAAAAAATGGGGTGCCGATACGGCGATTCTTTCCGGGGACGTGATGCAGATTGATGCCTACAGGCGTATGTCCAAGGCTTCGCCTGACAAACTTCCCAGAGTTATGGAGCTGTTCTCACGTACCGCGGCTATGGTTTGCGAAGGACAGCAGTACGATATGGATTTCGAAAGCATCCCCGATGTCAGTATGGATGCTTATGAGAAGATGATAGGGCTCAAGACAGCGGAACTGCTTGCCTGTTCCGCCGCGATGGGAGCAGTGATCGGAGGTGCCGACGACAAGGCGGTCAAAGCCTTGTACGACTATGGCTATCAGCTTGGTATGGCATTTCAGGTGGCAGATGACTATCTCGATGCCTTCGGTGACGAAAAAGTGTTCGGCAAGCCGATTGGAGGCGACATCCTCAACGAGAAGAAGAGCTGGCTCACAGTCCGTGCTCTTGAGAAGACATCCGACAAGTCGTCATTCATAAAATTGTACGCAAGACAGGTTGAAAGCGACAGTGAGAAAGAAGCGAAGATAAGAGAGGTCAAGTCATTGTATGAGAGACTACAGGTGCCGGAAGATGCTCAAACCGCCATTGTGAACTATACCGACAAGGCTATGGATTCGGTAGAGGATTTGGGGCTGGGACGTCTCCGTACCGTGATTCTCCGTCGTTTTGCCGAAAAACTGGTGGGGAGGGCTATGTAATGAAAATTGTTTTTGCGACAGCCAATGTCGGAAAGCTTCGCGAGGCTTCCGAAATTCTTGGTTCCGGTTTTGAACTTGTCACTCCCGCCGAACTTGGAATCACTGAAGACATAGAAGAAACCGGATCTACACTAGAGGAGAATTCCGCGATAAAGGCTGAATATATCCACTCGAGGACTGGGATGGACTGCTTTGCCGATGACACCGGACTTGAGGTGGATTGCCTCGGAGGAGCACCCGGAGTCCATAGCGCAAGGTATGCTACGGAAGGTCACGATTTTCAGGCCAATATGGACAAACTCCTTTCCGAGATGGCAGGACACCCGGGAGAGCCCCGCACTGCCCGTTTCCGCAGTGTAGTCACTTTGATATGGAAAGGAGAGAAGCACGTTTTCGAAGGCAGTTTCGAGGGCAGCATCGCAGAGAAGAAGGCCGGTTCAGGCGGTTTCGGATATGACCCTGTTTTCGTCCCGGATCTCTGTCCGGACCACAGCGTGGCCGAACTTCCCGAGTCTTTCAAGAATGAACATTCCCACAGGGGGAAGGCTCTCCGTGCAATGGCCCTGTGGCTTTCCGAACACAGATAAACGGTATCGGAATGTCAGGTTTGGAGATAATGGCCCCGGCGGGCAATTTCGAATGTCTGAATGCTGCTGTTCAGGGAGGTGCTGATTCAGTCTATTTCGGAATAGGCCGGCTCAATATGCGTTCCCATTCGGCCAACAACTTCCGACCGGAAGACCTCCCGGAGGTGGTGCGTATTTGCCGCGCCGCCGGCATCAAATGCTACCTTACTCTCAATATAATTCTGTATCAAGAGGATATTGAGCCGATGAAACAGACTCTCGACGCTGCGAAGGCTGCTGGAGTGGATGCTGTCATCGCATCGGATATCGCAGCCATTGATTATTGCCGTCGCATCGGATTGGAAGTGCATATCTCGACCCAACTCAATGTCTCCAACATAGAAGCCCTGCGCTTCTGGTCCCGTTTTGCCGATGTGGTGGTTCTGGCCCGTGAACTTAATCTTGATCAGGTGAAGGAGATTTACGATGCCATCACGGGAGATGGTATCAAGGGCCCCTCCGGAGAACTGGTCAGGATAGAGATGTTTGCTCACGGTGCGCTTTGTATGGCCGTGAGCGGCAAGTGCTACCTCAGTCTTCACGCTTACGGGGCTTCAGCAAACAGGGGGTCCTGCTATCAGATATGCCGCAGGGGCTATGAGGTGACTGACCTTGAGACCGGCTACAGGCTGGACGTTGACAACAAGTATATTATGTCTCCCAAAGATCTCTGTACCATTGAATTTATGGACAGAATCATTGAATCTGGGGTGAAGGTGTTCAAAATTGAGGGTCGGGCCCGCAGTGCCGAATATGTAAGGCGCTGTGCTTCCTGTTATCGCCGCGCCGCCGATGCAGTGCTTGCCGGAAGCTATACTCCGGAACTGGCTGCGTCCCTGAAGACAGAACTGGCAGAAGTGTTCAACCGCGGTTTCTGGGACGGCTATTACCAGGGAGCGTATCTGGGACAATGGAGCGAAACCTATGGATCACAGGCTACTCGCCGCAAAGTCTATTGCGGCAAGGTCACAAACTGGTTCGACAGAATAGGTGTAGTGGAAATTACTGTGGAGTCGGTTCCTCTTCCTAAAGGAGCACGGCTTCTTGCCACTGGTGCTACGACCGGAGTCGTAGAATTCAATGCCGACGACATCAGGGTGAACCTCGAAAGCGTGGATGTGGCCCGCAAGGGGGAACGCTGTTCGCTTGCCGTTGATACGTCCATCTGCCCTGACGGCCGTCTGCGCCGTGGAGACAAGATATTCATCTGGGAGGAGAACAGTTATTGAAAACCAGCTCACCTGTATATTTCACGAAGCACCGGGAGTGACTTCACGTCTATTGCCGCTTCGGTGTGGTAGCTGAGGTATTTCAGCAGCGATTCTGCGATCTCGTTCCTGCTTTCCCCGTTCAAAGGCAATGTCAGGAAATGGGCGAAATCAAGTTTCAGCAGCAGTTCCAGTATCTCGAAATGCTTTCCGGCGAAAGGTTTCAAGTTTTCCGCCGAAACTTCGAACCCAAGTATTCCCGCGAATTCCAGAAGAAATCTCAGATGGAAATTGGCCGAGTCATTGTCCAGCGCGTCAAGAGTGAGTATGCTTTTCCTGCACCATTCGAACAATCCGTCTTCATTTGCTCCATCTTTCACCGTCCGGTACAGAACCTCGCTCATAAACAGGGTCATAGTGTTTCTGAAGATGTCCCCGCGTATTCCACCGAGAGGGTGGAGAACCGAAATGGAATGCATCCTCCAGAGCTCCGATCTGGGGTTTTCGGTGATTTCGGCTTCCAGAATGTTCAGGGGGAGAAACAGCGACATACCGGAACGCCCGGACACACTGCAGATGAAGCTCCTTCGTCCCCATACAGAACTCAGCGTATGAACAACGACCGATTTTTCCCCTGTTTTAGTGGAAGCGAGAACTATCAGTTCTGTGGATGTAGCTGCCATAGTACGGCAAATCTACTTATTTTCCGGAAAAGCGGAAACCGCTTGAGTTTTTTTTATATATTTACATTCATTAACCAATCTACCAATATTAATGAAACGTATTTTTTTCGGAGTCCTGTTGCTCTTTGCGATAACTTTCACGTCTTCAGGACAGGCTCCACGTCAGGCTGGTGTCATTCCAGGCCGAACCCCGGTATCCCCGACACTTGAAGATTATTTTATTCCTTCTTCCGATGAGGCTGTTTCGCCCGATGCAGACGGATTCATCACCCGCTGGCTTCTTCTTGAGCCTATACCCAAGGCAAACGGAAGCAATACGGTGTTTACCGACAGTTATGTGCGCGAGAACCTTACGGCTATCTACAATCCTATGCTGGAGAAGAAATTCCCCAAGGACGGAGACAAGGTGAAACTCAGCGTAGATGTCACTCCTCAGGCCCCCGCGTTCCTGATGCCCGGACAGGAGGCACCGAAGATTGAGAAGAAAATTGAGAAGAGAACTCTCCGTTGGCATGCGCTCGATAGCAAACGATTCAATGTCAAGCTTTTCCGTTTTGCAGCGGGTCTCAAACTCGATGTTTACGGAGTCATTTTCTGGGGATGCACCATCATCGACTGCCCCGAGGAAATCAAGGACGTGCGTCTTTCGGCAGGCACGAACGCAGCATCGATGTGGTGGATAGACGGCGAGGAGGTTCTCCTGATGCAGAGCGACCGCCGTATGGTTCAGGATGACTGTATGTCATCGCGCCTCACTTTGAAGAAGGGCCGCAACGTCATCTGGTTCTCCGTCATCAACGGTCCCGGGATGAGCGATATGTGCGTCAGATTCATAGACGAGCAGGGCAAGCCTGTCACAAATTTCACCGTCAATACGAAATAGATATGCGCAAGAGTATAATATCAGTGGGCATTGCCGCCCTTGTTTCGGCATCATCATTCGCCCAGGTGGGCAGTCCTTTCATTCACGACCCCTCCACGATAATGGAGAGCAACGGCAAATATTACACCTTCGGAACAGGAGTCAATGGTCTGATGTCCGAGGATGGTTGGACTTGGCAGAGCGGAGCCATCAGGCCTCATAGCGGTGCAGCCCCCGATGCAATCAAGATAGGAGACCGCTATCTTGTGGGATTCAGTTCCACAGGAGGTGGACTCGGAGGCGGACACGCCGGCCAGATTCTCACAATGTGGAACAAGACCCTTGACCCGTCCGACCCAGATTTCGCATATACCGACCCTGTTGTCGTGGCAGAATCCAATATAGACGAGGACTGTGATGCCATAGACATCGGTCTCTTCCTCGATCCTGTCACAGGACGTCTGTGGTGTACATACGGCACATATTTCGGAGAAATCCGTATGTGTGAGCTCGATCCCGCCACCGGAGCCAGAAAGGCGGATGCCGTGGACATCCCGATTGCCATCGACTGTGAGGCTTCAGATATGATTTACAACGACGGATGGTATTATCTTCTCGGTACCCACGGAACTTGTTGCGATGGAACCAATTCCACATACAACATCGTCTGCGGCCGTTCACGCAGTGTCAATGGACCGTTCCTCGACAATGTAGGCCGTGATATGCTCAGGGGCGGTGGAAAGATGGTTGTTCCCGCAGAGCCACGCAGAGTCGGAGCCGGCCATTTCGGAAGGGAAGTGCTGGAGGCAGGCGTTGAGAAAGTCTCCTTCCACTGGGAGGCGGACTTTGACCTCAGCGGACGCAGCACCCTTGCAATTCGCCCTTTGCTCTGGCGCAACGGATGGCCTTATGCAGGTGAAATCCTTGCTGACGGCAAGTATTCCATCATCTCCGAACGTCGCGGATTCGCACTCGAAATGGCAGTTGAGTTCGTAAGACTGGGTGGAGGAATGCGCGGATGGTTTATGCGTGGAGAAGAAGCCACTGTAAGCATCGCCGACCAGACCCTCGCCGACGTTGAAAAGGATTGGCCGGAGGGTGATGTTGCGGTACGCTGCATCGACAATATGTTCAGACCCAACCAGCAATGGACCATCGAAGCTGTTCCTGAGGCCGGCGGTTATCTTGGAGGACCTTATGTGAAGATTGTCATTGCCGGTACCGACCGCGCCCTTACAGCCACAGCTGACAAAGAGGTCATAACCAGCAGCTTCACCGGTGCGAGCGAACAGCTTTGGAGAATAGAGCAACTCACAGACGGCACCTGGCGCATTATGCCAAAGAGTGTTCCCGGTTGCAATGAGCCTCTCGCTCTCGTTTCAGTGGCCGACAGCACACCCACTCTCGCACGCTTCGATTTCAATTCCGACAATTCCAAGTGGCACTTCACTGCCCTTAGATGACGGCAGCTATGAAAAAGTCGCTTTTTACACTGTTGCTTACCGCAACGGCGGCTGTTGCGTTCGCCCGGACACCTGCCCCTACCGATGAGTCTGCCTTCACAGGCGTTTCTGCGTCCACCGGCATCCCTGCTATCACCAATGTTCCGGCATCTGAATATCCTAAAGTCGATGATCAGCATAGAGCCTGGTTCCGCCTCAACGCACCGGATGCCTCCGAGGTCCTTGTGGATATATGCAGCAAGAAATACCCTATGACCAGAGACGACAAGGGAATGTGGTCCGTTGTCACTGAACCTCTTGTTGTGGGTCCTCACTATTATGCATTGGTCGTGGACGGAGTACGGGTCAATGATCCTGCTTCCTCCGCTGTCTATGGCTGCGGCTACTATGCAAGCCTTATCGAGATTCCCGAGGGACCGGAGGGTGACTATTACCGTTTCTGCAAGGACATTCCCCACGGTCAGGTGAGGGAGTGCAGATACTGGTCAGCCATAGAAGGCCGTGCCCGCCGCTGTTATGTATATACTCCGGCCGGGTATGATAAGGGAAGCAAGTCCTATCCTGTCCTCTATCTGCAGCACGGTATGGCCGAAAATGAAGAAGGATGGCATACTCAGGGCAGAATGGCCGATATTCTTGACAACGCCATCGCTTCCGGCGAGGCTGTGCCTATGGTTGTTGTGATGGACAACGGTAATTGCGACTACAGCTTCGGGGCCAGACCAGGAGAGTCGATGCAGGATTTCGGTGCAAGTTTCGAGAAAGTGCTCCTTGAGGATACAATACCTTGGGTAGAGAGCACTTTCAGGGTCAGAACAGATCGGGAAAACCGTGCGATGGCCGGACTTTCCTGGGGCGGCAAACAGACCTTCGACATAGTACTGGCCCATACAGACAAGTTCGCTTGGGCGGGAGCTTTCAGCGGGGCTATTTTTGCTATGCCGGGTGCAGACATCGCAAGTCTCTACGGCGGAGTATTCACCGATGCCGACAAGTTCAACAAGGATGTACACTTGCTTTTCCTGTCCAATGGTACCGAAGAAGGTCTCGGAGGAATGGCACTGGATAAAATCTTTGACGGTGCCGGTATCAGATATACACGCTACGTTTCTCCGGGTACGGAACACGAGTGGCTTACCTGGCGTCGTAGCCTCAACGAATTCATAAAACTCATTTTCAAGAAATGAAGAAGATTATCTGTGCGGTAACAGTCCTGTTGGCGGTGGCCTGGTCTCTCAGGGGACAGGACCCGAATTTCCATATTTATCTTTGCTTCGGCCAGTCCAATATGGAAGGCAACGCCCGTCCTGAAGCTCAAGATTATGAGGGCGTGAGCGAAAGGTTTCTTATGATGGCGGCCTGCGACAATCCTTCAGCCGGCCGCGTCAAAGGGGAGTGGTACAGGGCAACACCTCCCCTGTGCCGTGATTATACGGGACTCACGCCTGTGGATTATTTCGGGCGCACACTCGTCTCCGTTCTTCCTGAAAATGTCCGGGTGGGTGTCATCAATGTGGCTGTCGGAGGCTGCTCCATCAACGCCTTCCTTCCCGACAGCGTCGCCTCCTATGTCAAGGACTCCGCTCCTTTCTGGATGAAAGGGATGCTTGCAGCTTATGACAACAATCCCTACGCCCGTCTCGTGGAAATGGCGAAGCTCGCTCAGAAGGACGGTGTGATAAAGGGAATCCTCATCCATCAGGGAGAGACAAACAATGGTGACCCCAAGTGGCCGGGCCACGTGAAAACTGTGTACGAGAACCTTCTTCGCGACCTCGACCTTCAGGGGCAAGTGGTTCCTTTGCTCCTCGGCGAAGTTGTCAACGGTGACAGGGGAGGGATATGTGCTGCGCACAACGATGTCATTGCCAAAGTCCCTGAACTCATACCGTCGGCCTATGTCATCAGCTCAAGCGGATGTACCAACGCCCCCGACAACCTGCATTTCGATGCGGCCGGATATCGTGAACTTGGCCGTCGCTACGGCGAACAGATGCTTCGTCTCCTCGGATATGATGTGAATGCTGTTCAGCCGAAATATGACTCCGGTTTCGAGTCCAGAGTTTTCCACAGCAACGGAAAAATAACCTTCAACTACAATGCCCCAGCTGCCTCCGAGGTCAGGCTTTCCGGCCAGTTCCTCAAGGAGGATCTTCCTATGACCCGCAATTCCAAGGGAATATGGAGCGCTACAGTGCAGCCCGAAAAGGCCGACATATACCCTTTCAACTTCATAGTGGACGGTGTTCAGGCACAGGATCAAAACAATCCCGCCATCTTCCCCAACGAGCAGTTCAAGGCCAGTATTCTTGAAGTCCCCGACCCCGATGCCCTTTATACGGTAAAGGACGTGCCTCACGGCAAAGTATCCTACTGCACCTACAAGTCCGATGTTCTCAGTGTTTTCAGACCTCTTGTCGTCTATACTCCCGCCGGATATGAGAAGGGCGGCAAATATCCCGTCTTCTATCTTGTAAGTGGCACGACCGATACCGAAGAGACCTGGTTCAAGGTAGGCAGACTCAACGTGATTCTCGACAATCTCATTGCCGAGGGCCGTGCCGTGCCTATGATTGTGGTTATGCCATACGGCAATATGGGAGTCACTCCCAGCCCCTGGACGATGTGGGCGGTTGACAAGTACGTAACTTTTTCCGACGAACTTACAGGATGCGTGATTCCATATATAGAGAGCAACTTCAAAGTGAAGACAGGAAGAGCCAACAGAGCAATCGGCGGTTTCTCCCGAGGAGGCGGACAGTCGTTGTACACAGCGTTCAGCAATCCGGACAAGTTCGCTTATCTTGCTTCGTACAGCAGTTTCCTCACACCCGAACAGTACGACAAGTGCTTTCCTGACATAGCCGGGACTGCATCAAAGTTCAAATTGCTGTGGTTTGGTGTGGGAACTGAAGATTTCCTCTATCCTTCCGTCATAGAGAATCAGCGATATTTCGATCAGGCCGGTATCTCCTATGAGAAGATGTTCACAGACGGTGGCCACACCTGGATGAACGCAAGAACATATCTTACCGAAACCCTACAGAAATTCTTCAAGTGAAAATGAAAAAACTACTTTCCCTTCTGATTCTGCTCCTGCCTCTTATGACAGGGTGCAAACAGACAGCATACCGCAATTATTTCAAAGAGATTGGTTACAGTCAGGAAGAGATAGAAGCCAAACTCCGTGATGCCTTCCACGAGGTGTTCGAAAGTGAGCGCCGCGCATATTTCGAAGTAGGAGACGATATGGCCTATGTCGCTGATGTCAAGAACAACGATGTCCGCACTGAGGGTATCTCCTACGGAATGATGATAGCGGTCCAGTACGGACGTCAGGATATCTTTGACCGTCTCTGGAAATGGGCCAACACATATATGCGCAATCCCGACGGCCCGTACAAAGGTCTCTATGCCTGGCATTGCCGTTATGACGGAAGCAAGATTGACATCAACTCCGCCAGCGACGGCGAGATGTATTTCGTAACCGATCTCCTGCTTGCGGCACGTCGATGGGGAAGCAGCGAAGAGTTCGACTATCTTGCCGAGGCGAAGCAGCTTCTGGAGACGCTTTTCAGCAAGGACGGTTCGGAAGGTGTGTGCAACATATTCAATATGGAGTACAAGCTGATCAATTTCTGTCCTGACACCGTCAGCAACAGGATGACGGATCCATCATATCATCTGCCGGCGTTTATGGAAATATGGGCGGAATCTGCCGGAGACGGCCGCGAGGACCTGTACCGCGAGATAGCCGCGAACGAGAGGGAGTTCCTTCGCAAGACCTGTGATCCGGTCACCGGCATCAACCCGGACAACGCACAGTATGACGGCACACAGATAAAGCGAGTGTTCGGACCATTCAGTATGATTTCCGAATTCCACTATGACTCGTGGCGTGTGCCAATGAATATAGCCTGCGACTATTGCTGGTACGGCAAGGACAAGGAGTGGCAGAGTGCCTATGCAGACCGTTTTCAGAATACTCTCGCATCATACGGCATAGAGGAATTCCCCGACCAGTTCTCGCTTGACGGTGGCGAGCCTCAGCGTATCTGGGGAGCCGGCGGATATGTAGGACTTCGCCATTCCATCGGACTTGTGGGCACAGCAGCGGTAGCCAGTCTGATGACCGACAGCGCAAACGCCGAGAAATTCGTGCAGCATCTTTGGGACTCCAAACTCGAGCCATATCCCGACGGGTATTACGACGTCTACTATGACGGGCTTCTGTATATGTTCTCGCTTCTCCACCTCAGCGGCAATTACAGAAAAGACAACTGGGTACTGGGAGAAGAATGATTCTCGCCCATTTTCTTTAAAAATAACCATATCGTTATACCGGACCAGAAGGCCGTCGTAGCGTTTGTGCTCATCGCGATGTACTTGCCAATGTTCAGGCTTGGGATGACCATTCAATGAGACTATGGAAGAATATTGGTATATTTGTTGGTTGAAAACAGTTTGTCCGATATAAACAGTCCGTCTGATATAAACAGTTCATCCAATATAATATGAAACAGTATTTTTCAGCATTGGTTGCGCTTGCGTTCTGCACAGCGGTTTGCGCCCAGCCCTCGAGAAATTTCGAAATAGGCAAATGGATTGAGATACAGAACTCCCTGCTCCGCGAGCTCAACCGCTCGTATGTGGATTCGCTGCCTCTGGACAGGATGGAAAGAGCCGGGGTTGATGCGATGCTCGCGAGTCTGGACCCCTACACCGTCTATGTGCCGGAAGAGGAGAACGAGAATCTCGAGATGCTGATTCATAAGTCCTACGGAGGTATCGGGGCTGTGATTTACAAGCCTGACGTGAACGGAAACGTCATCATCAACGAGCCCTATGCAAATTCTGCAGCGTCAAAGTACAATCTTCGTTGCGGCGACGAGATTATGGAGATAGACGGCAAGACAGTTGTGGGCCTGACGTCGGCGCAGTGCAGCGAGAAGATGCGCGGCGAACCGGGCACCAAGGTTCTTTTCAAGGTGAAGAAACTACGTGGAGGAATAGAGGACATTGAAGTCATCCGTGAAAAAATCAAACTTCCCGACGTCGAATTCGCCGGAATGCTGAACTCCACCGTGGGTTACATTTCCCAGACCGGATTCACCGAAGGTGTTGGCAATGAAGTGAGAAAGGCTGTCGCTTCTCTCAAGAAGCAGGGGATGAAGACACTTGTGCTTGACCTCAGAGGCAACGGCGGCGGTCTGATGAACGAAGCAGCCGAGATTGTATCGGTATTTGTGCCGAAGGGTTCGCTGGTTGTGAGTGCCAGAGGTCGCGACTCGAAAAAGGCAGATTATTCACTCTATACCCAAAAGGAACCCGTGGATGACAAAATGCCTCTTATCGTGCTTGTGGATTCCGGTTCAGCATCTGCATCCGAGATAGTGGCCGGCGCCCTTCAGGATATGGACCGTGCCACTATTATGGGGAACCGAACCTTCGGAAAAGGTCTGGTCCAGAGCATTCGCAGCCTCCCTTACGGGGGAGAGCTCAAAATTACGACCGCCAAGTACTATACCCCTTCGGGGCGTTGCGTTCAGGCAATAGATTACTCCAATCGCAACGAAGACGGGAGCGTAGGCTTTATACCTGACTCTCTGACCAACGAGTTCAAGACTATGCACGGCCGTACTGTGCGCGACGGAGGCGGAATAAGCCCCGACGTGACCCTTGACCCCAAGGAATACAGCCGTCTGACTTATGCGGTGGTCACATACGGCCTTCCTGATCAATACTCCCTCGAATATGTCCGCGCTCACGAAACAATCCCGCAACCGGAGGATTTTCATCTCTCGGACGAGGACTACGAAGCATTCGTGGAATGGGCGGGCGCAGTGAATTTCGATTACCGCTCTTCGGCGAAGACACTATATGACCAGATGTGCAAGGAGATAGCCAAGGAAGGACTGGAAAATGAGACCAAGGCATCACTGGATGCCCTGAAAAATGCACTCGAAATGGACAAGAAGGCTTTCCTCAGGCTCAAAAAGGACGAGATAATGCCTTTCCTCGAGGAGGAGATAGCCATCAGGTACTGGTTTCAGGAGGCCGGGGTCAAGATAAGGATGCGTTCCGACGAAGTACTCTGGAAAGCTCTTGAGAGTCCTCTCATTGCCCGATACTAGAACCCAGCAGCAGAAGGGTCGTTCCGCACAACAGAATGCCCAGACACAGTGCCTTGGATCTGACGTTGCCTTCCTTGAAGAGCAACGCGCCCAAAGTGAAGGTGATGGGCACGGAGAAGCGTCTGATGAGTGAAACCATTGCAAGTTGCGAACCTTCTTCTTTGAGCGACGTGAAATACAGGAAGTCTGAGATTGTGATGAGCACTGCAACCAGCACAATAACCCAGTCCCAATGGAACGTCACCGCTTTTCTTCCGGTGCAGAGTACTTTTACCAGAATCACAAGTCCAAGCAGTGCTGTGATGTACAGATTGCCCCAACTTTGGAGGTACAGAGGGTCAAAATCTTTCAGAATATGCTTGTCGAAAAGTGCACTGGCAGCACCTGTAACAACAGACAGTGCCATCAGTATTATGCCTTTGTTGCCGGAAAACCGTATTCCCTCATTCTTGCTGGACCTGCTGAGAAGAAACAACGCCCCGCAGACCAGTGCGATACCTCCCCATTGCCATAGATTGTAGCTCTCTTTGAACAGAATGATTGAAAAAACAACCACTATGACCGGTCTGGACGCCTTGATTGTGCTAGCCGTCGTGATGGGAAGAAACTGAAGTGCAGACAGCCCGCTTACCCAGGATGCGGACACAAGACAGGCCTTCAGCAGAAACTTCAAATGGTCTCCGACGGGGGCGGCGCTCAGATAGGGAGACAGGAACAAGGCACTCAGCGCCGTGGCCAGAAACAAAACTTCCAGAACTCCGTTCCGTCTGAGCGCCTGCTTCTTGGCAACGTCATATACGCCCAGAAGGCAGGCTGAACACAAAGAAAACCAGACCCACATACAAATAGAAATCAATTACCGCGAAATTACAACCTTTTTTATTTACTTTCACACTTTTTCGGCGACTATTATATAGGCAATGAAAACTGAAGAGCTTTTGGTAATTGATGAAGCGTTGCGGCATAACTTGATTAATATGGCGCAGCGCTTCGTCTCTTCGTGGGGTACTTTGGCAGAAGCTGAGGATATAGTCCAAGAGTCGCTGATTGTCTTATGGCATCTTATGGAAGACGGATATCCCGTCAAGAACATCAATGCTCTTGCCGGAAAGATTGTCCGGACCAGATGCATATCAAGTTATCGCAGACGCAAGATTCTGCAGCGGCCTCTGCTTGGAGACGACTTCTTGGGAGGAACCCCGGCAAGTTCCATCATCGACGAGCAGGACGCAATGCTGATTAAAGACAAACTGTACGGCGGACTGTCAGATACTCAGAGGCTCTTTCTCGATTTGCGCAACGAAGAGGGGATGAGTCTGGATGAAATGTCAGCTCTAACCGGGAAGCCAAAGACCAGCATCAAGACAAGTATCTCAGCTGCCAGACATCAGATGCTCGAGCAGTTGAAAAAAGAATTGTAAGAATGACAAACATTGATTTGAATGATAAGAATGCACGTCTCGCCCTGATTGGCAGATATCTGGACGCATCGACCGATGTCTGGGAAGAGAGAGCGCTGGCTGAATACTACAGAACTCATATCGCCGACACGGACGAAATTGCTGTTTCAAGACTTGTTCAGGCTGATACAGTTGCATTTGTCGAACCGAAGCATTGCATCTTCCATTCCATCCCCGTCTGGTTATATGCTTTTGCGACTGCTGCCGCTATGGTCGTCGGGGCAGTATTTCTTTTCCGGACGAGTTCAATCAAATCCAGACTGCCTGAGGCGATTCCGTCTGCCGAAATCGTCGAGACAATCAACGAATTGATGATTGTCAATTCTTCAGATATCCGTAGAATCACGGCTATACCTCAAGGCAGCAACGTGATTGTCGAAGCGGAGTTCAAAGACGGCAGCGTGTCTTATTATCTGATGTCCAAGGATTTCAAAGGCGGAGAGACCCGCCTCACAGCTTATGATATGAATTTATGAGAACACATTTGAAAATGAAAAAGAACACATTGTTTACGTTTTTTGTATTGGGCATTCTTATGTCAGTCCCAATGGTTTCGTCGGCCCAGACAGTCTCCATCAAAAAAGGTGAAGACAACCGTCCCGTCCTCTATCTTGTTGATGGAAAAGAGGTGCCCGATATGGAATCGGTTGATACCAAGAAGATATATTCGATAGAAGTCCTGAAAAATGGTTCGAAACAGAGAAAGGCGATTGATCCGGAAGGTAAGTACTCAAACGTTGTTGTGATAACAACCAGACAGCAGGAGGTAAAAAGCTATACAATTACTCCTGAAGGGGATATTGTCCGGCGATTCAGCTTTCAAAAAAAATCTTCCGGACCTTCTCTTGCAATTGATCCTCTTTCAGTGCCTCCGGTATTCAACAATGACACCTGGCCGAACGCTTTCCCCCGTTGGGTCGTTGAGCACTACGGTATGACCAAAGAGGAAATCAAGGCGGCTCTTGCGAATCTGTCAGGCATAGACGAGGACAAACCGATAGTCGCCAAATTTACGGTTGAGGCTGACGGCTCAGTCAAAACTGTCGTCATCCGGAATAAACTGTCTCTCGAACTGGACACCAAGGCCCAGAACGTGCTCCTTGCCAGCAGCGGTATGTGGAAACCCGGGTATATCGATGGCAAGGCAGTGCCGGTCACTTATCTTATCCAGTTCATTTTCGACAGACGTTCCAATGAGGTTTTCGTAAAGAAGCCTGTCCGTATGCGCAAGATTGAAGTGCATAAGGCTGAAAAGGGTGTCTGCATATCCTGGGACAGGAGGGACGAAGATGGTGATAATCCGCGATACATCGTTGTGAGGAGGGAGGAGTTTACTAACAATGCATCCGACAAAGTCATTAATTCCGTTGCTGTAAACGGCAATTTCTTCATTGACGAAAAAGGTACTGACCGCGATGAGTACTTTGTGTATGAAGCTTTCCACGGATACGGTACCGGATGGACCATCAATGATTACTGTTCGGTAATCAAAACTCAGAAGGCCGCTGCGGACAAATGAAATTTTTTGTAATTTCGTGATTTGATATCCTCTTTGAGGATGTCCTGTTTCAAGACAGCGTCTCTAAAGGAAGTGTGCCTTGCAGTACAATGCCTTTGGAGACAGTTCCTCCGCAGTTATTATGGCAAAAGAGGGATTTATCAATATTCACGGTGCCTGCGCCCACAATCTCAAAAATGTGGACGTGGGTATTCCGCGTCATAAGTTCACCGTCATCACAGGGATAAGCGGGAGCGGCAAGTCGTCTCTGGCTTTCGACACCCTCTATGCCGAAGGTCAGCGCCGCTATATGAACACGCTTTCCCCCTATGCAAGGCATTTTATGGGTGTGCTTGAGAAACCCTGTGTGGAAAGCATCACGGGCCTCAGTCCCATAATCGCCATAGAGCAGAAGACGACAGGCAACAATCCCCGATCCACAGTAGGCACCATTACGGAAATAGCTGATTTCCTCAGGTTGCTTTATGCAAGGGCTTCCACTGCCTATTCTCCCGTCAGCGGTGAGGAGATGGTCCGCTATACTGATTCCCAGATTGTGGAACTCATCCTGAAGGAATATGCCGGACGCAAGTGTCTCCTTCTCGCACCTCTGGTAAGGGGCCGTAAGGGTCATTATCGGGAGCTTTTCGATCAGATGCGCAAGAAAGGTTTCGCGCAGGTCAGGGTGGACGGAGAGTTCCGTGATCTCAATGAAATAGAATCACTGGACCGATACAAGGGGCATTTTGTAGAACTTGTAGTTGATAAACTCAAGCCCGGCGAAGGTGATGAAGCCCGTATCCGCAGTTCCGTGGCCTCCGCCATCAGCGTCGGCAAAGGATCTGTAATGGTATATGACGCAGAGGACGGAAGCCTGAGGCATTTCTCAAAGCATCTTGTCGATCCGCAGAACGGGGTGTCTCTGATGGAACCGGCCCCACACAGTTTTTCCTTCAATTCCCCCGAGGGTTATTGTCCTTACTGCAAAGGCCTTGGGACTGTGCCTGACATAAACCCCGACAACATTATTCCCGACCGCAGCAAGTCTGTTTCAGATGGAGCCATTGTGCCTTTGGGAAAAATGAGGGATTCACGTAAGTTCGAGATAGTGAGGGCTATTGCCAGGAAACATTCGTTCTCCCTCTATGACCCTGTCGACGAACTTCCTGACGATGTGGTCTCTCTGCTGGTTTATGGATCTGATGAGTATTTCCGTATCGGTGAAGGTAATTTCTCCGAGATGGTAAACTGGTCCGGAGTGCTCGACGATGTTGAGGACACGGTTGTCTGCCCTGTTTGTCACGGCAGCCGCCTCAAGGAAGAGACCAAGTGCTTCAGGATAGACGGCAAGGACATTTCCGAAGTGAGTGCGATGGAGATTTCGGATCTCTATGACTGGCTCCACTCTCTGCCCGGCAAGTTGAACAAACGCTCAAACGCCATTGCTTCGGACATACTCAAGGAGTTGATGGACAGGGTGCATTTTCTTATGGATGTGGGGCTTGATTACCTCAGTCTGGACAGGCCCACCTCGTCTCTGTCCGGCGGTGAAAGCCAGCGTATCCGGCTTGCCACCCAGATTGGTTCGCGACTGGTGAACGTAATATACATTCTGGACGAACCCAGCATAGGCTTGCATCAGAAGGACAACCGCAAACTGATAGCTTCCCTTAAGGAGCTGCGTGACGAGGGCAACACCGTCATAGTGGTGGAGCACGACGAGGAGACGATGAATTCTGCTGACTGGATAGTTGACGTGGGACCCGGTGCCGGGATAGAGGGCGGAAAAATATGCTACAGCGGACCTTCATTCAAGGTCGAAAACTGCATTCCCGTCCCCGCATTCAGAAGAAAAGGCAGCGGAAAAATTCTTTCCATCAAGGGAGCCCGCGGAAACAATCTCAAGTCAATCGACGTGGACTTCCCGCTCGCTTGCTTCATTGGGGTGAGCGGAGTGAGCGGGAGCGGCAAATCAAGCCTCATAAACGAGACCCTTATGCCCATACTCAAGGGCAGGTTCTACCACTACAAAGGGAAAGCTCTTCCTTTCGATGAAATAGTGGGGGTGGAAAATATCGACAAGGTCATTGAGGTGGACCAGAGTCCTATCGGAAGAAGTCCCCGATCCAATCCGGCCACCTTCACTGGAGTGTTCAACGATATACGCAAGCTTTTTGAGGATACGCCCGATGCCAGGGTCCGCGGCTTCAAGGCCGGCAGATTCTCCTTCAACGTGGCAGGAGGCCGCTGCGAAGAATGCAAGGGAGCCGGCATCAAGGTGATAGAGATGAACTTCCTTCCTTCGGTGAATGTGGTCTGTGAGCAGTGCCGCGGACGGCGCTACAAGGAAGACACTCTGGCTGTCAAGTATAAGGGGAAGAGTATCAGTGATGTTCTCGAAATGTCAATTTCAGAGGCGTATGATTTTTTCCGCAGCAATCCTCACATCGCGCCCAAACTCAAGGCGATGGTTGAGGTCGGACTGGGCTATGTGCGTCTCGGGCAATCTGCTGTGACCCTTTCTGGTGGCGAGAGCCAGAGGATGAAGCTGGCGGCCGAACTCTTCCGTAAGGCTACAGGCAGCACTCTGTATATGCTCGATGAGCCTACCACCGGGCTTCATTCAGAGGATATCAGGCAGTTGCTCGCCGTCCTGGACAGACTGGTGGAACAGGGCAACACCGTAATTGTCATCGAGCATAATCTTGATGTGCTCAAATGCGCCGACTATATCGTGGATATGGGACCGGAAGGAGGCAGGAAAGGCGGCCTTGTCGTGGCAGCGGGTACACCCGAGCAACTTGCCTCAGACCCTGTGTCCGTCACGGGGAAATATCTTAAGAATCTGTTTTGAAATGTTCCAATTAATCTTCTATATAATCTTTCCGACTGAAAAGTTCGTTTCTTTTCAGTCACAATGGATCCCCATTGCTCCTTCAAAGAACCAAATTTTCAGTTCGAAAATCTTTCATAGTATTTTTAATTAAACATTTCAAAACAGATTCTAAAACAGTACTGAATAAATAATTAACAAATAAATCAATATTATGACAAAGATAGAAGCAGCAAGACAGGAGTACCGAGACTGGACGGAAGCGATAGGCATCCGGACCATCTCTGATCTCAACCAGACTTTGGAGGCCGGGCTTGGAGTCAAACTCATCAACATCTGCGAAGCCAGACAGGAGCGCAAATATGCAGAGGCCGCTGACCAGATTTTCTTTCGCAGCCGTCAGTGCCCCATAGTGATGATGTCAGGCCCGTCTTCCAGCGGCAAGACCTCATCTTCGCTCAGAATAGCCCAACAGTGTTATGTGCTTGGACTCACTCCCAAAGTAATCGAACTGGACAATTATTTCGTGGACAGGGATTTCACCCCCAAGGACGAGAACGGAGAGTATGATTTCGAGGCTCTGGAGGCTATGGACATCAAGTTGCTGGGCGAACATCTCAACGCACTCCTGTCCGGAGAGGAAGTGGAGATACCCAAATTTGATTTCGTGGCCGGCAAGAAAGGTCCCGGAGATACCAGACTGCGTCTGGGTCCGGGCGATTTGCTGTTTATGGAAGGAATACACGCACTCAACCCCGCTCTCATACCCGGCGTGGACCAGAGCAGAGTTTACCGAATATATATCTCGGCCCTGTCTGCACTTTCTTTCGATGTCGACACTCACGGTTCCACTACCGACAAGCGTCTGCTGCGCCGTATAGTCAGGGACAACCGCATCAGGGGAATATCGCCCGAAGACAACATACTGCGCTGGCCCTCGGTGAGAAGAGGCGAGAAAGACCATATCTTCCCATTTGAGGAGAATGCAGACGTGGTGTTCAACTCGTCTATGCTCTACGATTTGGCTTTGTTGAAGTACTATGCCGAACCCCTGCTCTGCGGCATCACGGAAGCATCCCCGGCTTTCGACAAGGCCCGGAACCTTCTGACCCTTCTGGAAATGGTGACTGCACTCAAGCCTGCGGAGATAGCCGCCATTCCTCCCACATCGATAATGAGGGAGTTCATCGGAGGACAGACCTTGTAGGATTGGTTTTCCGACACTTCGGTCCGAATGGATGGATGATACGGAAAAGGGTCAGCGGGACGATCAGAAGATGTAATTCAGAGCGATATACACTGTGCCGTCGCCGTCGGTCTTTTTAAAAGGACGGGCATACTCTGCTGAAACGATGAAATTCCGGTTCATCGCGAGTTTCAGACCGGCACCGGCACTGCAATGCGGGACGACTGCCTCGCTCCTAAGATTCTCAACGCTCCTGCCGTAGAAGGAACTGAGTTCTTCCCCCTTGTAAAGACTTGTGACCATACCTGAATCAAAGAAGGGATTGGTGGCCAGATACCAGCTCTGATTGAAGAGATTGAACGAGAAGAGCCTTATCCTGAGTTCAACGTTTGTCCACGCATAGCTGTCGCCAACAAGGCGTTGAGCGAGTAATCCGCGAACGGTGTTCATTCCTCCAAGTCCGTCGGTGCAGGTTTGGTTGAGGTATAGCGTGCTGATGTTCTGCTGTATATAGAAAGGTGCCTTACCTGCCAGATTTCCTTGATATGCAAGATGATAGGCGAAAACCAGCTTTTCGCTTCCCAATGATATGTACTGTCTCCAGTGTGCGCATATCTTCAGATAATCATAACCCATTTTCCGAATGTCGGGTGAGCCGATGAAATAGAGTTCGGCCCATATTCCCTTGCCCGGTGCCGACAGATTGTCCCTTGTGTCAAGCACAGCACCGACTTTGAATTCGATGGCCGGACCGCCGGTGGATTCATCGGGGGATATGACTCCGGCATCCTTCATTTTACGGAAGAGAGTGTTTTCTGCACTGTATGAATCCGATTCAAGGTCGGATGTCACGAAATGCCAGTAATTCACTCCTGCTGTCCATTCGAGTCCGGGAATGACTGGCCCCTGAAAATTGGTCAGCACCCTGAACATCGAACGGCGGTAGTTGTAATACGCAGTCCGGATGTCCTTGTTGCAGTCCAGAGTCCTGTCATAAGGCTCAATACCGTTGAGTCCAAAGAACAGGAACATCGGATCAAGCTGGTAACTTGCAGACAATGTGGTGCGTATTCCGGGAATCAGGTAGCGGGAGTCGAACTGGGCGTGAATGAGAGTCTGACCCTTGGTGTAGCGCGAGAGCTCCACATAGAAACGCTGGCGATAATCCGGGAACACACCCTTGTAGTTGAATATGTCAGCACAGATTCCGTACTGGAAACCGAGATCGGAATTATAGCTTATGCAGGGAAGAGGCCCGAAATTCCATCCGTCCTTCTGTATCTCTTCGTTCCGTGTCTCAGCATCGGCTTTCACCCACGTCGGGACACAGACCACAGCAAAGAAAGATGCGGTCAAAGTCAAAATGTATTTTCTCATAAATACCTGGGAATCATCATAGTATCAGGAAACCTGACAGGTTGCTGTTTCTCTGTTGTCGGTCTGGTTTCTATAGACCACGTACCGTTGGAAGAGGAACTCTGTCACGAAATTCAGAATCATATTCAGTGCCGTGACCAGATATTCGTTCCAGAGCAACGATTCCACCAGAAAATCGCCGAGCCAGCTGGAAAGGGGGGTGAACACTGCATAATACAACGCGACCTTGAACATCGCTACAGGGATGTTGGCAGTGCTCTTGAAGGTGAACTTGCGGTTAAGAGTGAAGTTCCATACCACTGAAAGAGTCAGTGCAATGAGGTAGCAGGGCCAGTATCTCCATCCGGCAAACTCGTTCAACAGAGTGAACGAACCCATTTCAATCAGTCCGGCACTGGCCGAGAACAGGCCGAATTTTACGAAACGCTTGATTTCCTTTGTGTTCATTGGTTATGTCAAAGATTACGCTGTATTGTCATCTGTCTTCTGAAAGAGCCCCTTCCAGTTCCTCCTTCTCGTTGAAGGGCTCGAGGAAAGGATTGGTGCAGCGCTCCCTGGCGATTGTAGAACTGTCTCCGTGACCAGGATAAATCTCAATGTCTCCATCCAGAAATATCAGTTTCTCCATTATGGAACGTATTTCTTCATCGTAGTCGGACGTGGTGAAATCGGTACGGCCAATTGTCCCGGCGAAAAGAGTGTCTCCGGTGAACATCACTTTCTCCTCCTCTTCAAGGTAGCATACACCCCCCGGAGAGTGTCCGGGAGTGGTTATCACTTTGAATCGCAGTCCGGCGTATTCCAGAATCTCTCCGTCGCATACAGCAGAGAATCCGAACAGTCCCGGTGCGCGTATTCCGAGTTTGGTGCAAATTCTGATGTTGTTTTCTATTTCCACCGTGTCCGCCTCCCCCATCCGTACTGGAATGTCTCCGTATCGGTCAAGTACGTCGCGTACTCCTGACACGTGGTCCACGTGACCGTGGGTGAGAAGCACTGCCACAGGCTTCTTTTCGTTGTCATCCATCCACTTGAAGAATTCCTGCTTCTCCTGATCGTTGAAAAAACCAGGGTCCACGACAACGCATTCCTTCAATTCTGCATCATCCGATGCACTTTTGCTCTTCATACCATCCCGGTAAGCAACCATCGTGTGCTCTCTGAAGAGATTGAATGTGAAAATGTGTATTTTCATAGGTGCAAAGGTAGTAAAAAACCCAAATAGCGGGCAAATGCAAAAACTATTGTTAAATTTGCAGGTTAATCCGATTAGAAATGCATATTGGTGTTGCAGGAAATATAGGCAGTGGAAAGACAACGCTCACGCGTATGCTTTCGGAGCATTACGGCTGGATTCCGAAATATGAACCAGTCGTTCACAATCCGTATCTGGAGGACTACTACAAGGATATCTCCCGTTGGTCATACAATCTCGAGACTTATTTTCTTGCAAGCAGGTTCAAGGACCTGCTCGATATCAGCAGGAGCGAGGGGGTATATATCCAGGACAGGACTCTGTTCGAGGGCGTGTACATATTCGTGGCCAACAACAGGGACCTGGGGTATCTTTCGGACAGGGATTATGACACATATATGCAGATATTCAATTTGATGATATCGATGGTCAAGACTCCCGACCTGCTCATATATCTCAAGTCCGATGTACCTCATCTGGTTTCCAAGATTCAGAAGAGAGGAAGGGCTTGTGAGCAGAGCATCAGTCTGGAATATCTCTCGGGACTCAACCGGAAATACGAAGAATGGATATCTTCCTATGAGGGGAAACTTTTGGTCATTGATGCCGACAATCTGGATTTCCAGAACAGGGCGGAGGATTTCTCCTGCATCACAGACAAGATTGACGCCGAATTGTTCGGACTGTTCTAGAAAAGTAGTATATTTGAAAACTAATAAGATATGCACATAGCGATAGCAGGAAACATAGGTTGCGGAAAGACAACGCTCACCAGAATGCTGGCGGCTCACTATGGTTGGACGCCCAAATACGAATCCGTGGATTTCAATCCATACCTTTCGGATTTCTATGAAGATATGGAGAGATGGTCTTTCAATCTCCAGATTTATTTTCTCAACAAGAGATTCAAGGATGTGGTGACTATCGCGAACTCGGACGATGTAATAGTGCAGGACCGCACCATCTACGAGGATGCCCGCATTTTTGCACCCAATCTTCACGATATGGGGCTGATGAGTTCCAGAGATTTCGAGAACTACAGCGACCTGTTTGACCTGATGATGTCGCTTGTGGGCAAGCCTGACCTGCTTATCTATCTCCGTTCGTCCATTCCCAATCTCATTTCGCAGATTCAGAAACGCGGACGTGAGTACGAGAAGAGCATCAGGATTGATTATCTCTCCGGACTCAACGAGAAGTACGAAAACTGGATTAAGGACTATGACGGCAATCTTCTCATAATAGACGCCGACAATATCAAGTTCGGAAACAGACCCGAGGATTTCGAGAAGGTCACGGATCTCATAGAGGCCCACCTCAATGGATTGTTCGACAATACATAAAAATGATACGTATGCCGCAGAACAGACTTACAATCATTGACTTTGTTAATAAATACACGGAATTGTACCGTGACTCCACTTTCCTCAGGGAGAAAGTCGGTGACACTTGGACGGAGACATCTTTTCTGCAGACCAGAGAGAATGGACGCATTCTGGCAGCCGGTTTCATTGCCGCCGGTCTGGGAAAGGGTGACAAGGTCGCTCTCATCTCAGAGGGGCGCAACCAGTGGATTTTTTCCGAACTCGGAATTCTGTTTGCCGGCGGAGTCAATGTCCCGCTCTCCTTCAAACTCGAGTCGGACAAGGATCTCTGTTTCCGCATCAATCATTCCGACAGCCGTTTCATCGTTGCTTCCGAAAGTCAGATTGAGAAGATACGCCGCGTCATAGACCGCTGTCCGGCTGTGGAGAAAGTGATAGTCATAGATGACATCCCTCTGCGTGACGGCGAGATGCATCTTTCCGAACTCTATGCCTCTGGTCGCGGATATCTGGCCTCTCATCCGGGAGAGCTGGAGAAAAGAATGGCTCTGGTCGGCCCCGACGACTACGCCAACATCAGTTATACCTCAGGCACTACCGCCGATCCCAAAGGCATTCTTTTGACTCACCGCAACTATACGGCCAATATCGAGCAGTGCAATTCAGTTGTCAAGGTAGGAAAGGATTGGGTGATGCTGGTCATCCTTCCTCTCGACCACTGCTTCGCACACGTTGCAGGGTTCTATTTTATGATGAGCAACGGAGGCAGCATCGCAACCGTCCCTGGTGGGAAAAGCGCCGTAACTATGCTCAAGAACATTCCGATAGCCATTCGGGAGGTCCGCCCCCACGTGATGCTGTCCGTTCCCGCCATATCCCGCAACTTCCGCAAAAACATCGAGGGAGGCATCAGGAAGAAAGGTCCCAAGGTGGAAAAACTATACGAGTTCGCTCTCGACAATGCAATCAAATACAATCGCGAATATTGGAATATGGGCCGCCCGTTCATCACAATGTGGTGGCGCGGAATTCTCAAGGCAGTGTTTGACAGACTCATTTTCAAGAGCATACGCCAGAATTTCGGCGGGAGAATACAGTTCTTTATCGGCGGCGGAGCGCTTCTGGACATAGAACTTCAGAGGTATTTCTGCGCGGTCGGTATGCCGATCTTCCAGGGATACGGCCTTTCTGAAGCTACGCCCGTAATCTGTTCCAATTCCAAAGGCGCAGGTCACGCACGTTTCGGTTCGTCCGGTCGTACTGTCAAGCCTATGGATATAAAAATCTGCGACGAGGACGGGCAGGAAGTTCCTGATGGAGTCACCGGCGAGATAGTCATCCGTGGCGAAAATGTTATGGCCGGATACTGGAAGAATCCCGAAGCAACTGCCAAGACCATAGTGGACGGATGGCTTCATACCGGAGACCGTGGATACATTTGTCCTCAGAACCGCAGGTTTCTTTACGTCACAGGCCGCTTCAAGAGTCTGCTGATTTCCTCTGACGGAGAAAAATATTCTCCCGAGGGCTTCGAAGACAGTCTCACCGACGGATCCAGGTTCATAGACTCTTCTGTCCTTTACAACAATCAGAGTCCCTACACCGTGGTGGTCATAGTTCCTGCCAAGGGCAATCTTCAGGAGGCTGTCCGTCAGATGGGCATAGACCCTTCATCCGAGTCGGGACTCAAGGCTCAGCTTGATATTCTGCAGTCAGAGATTGATTCTTACCGCAAGGGAGGTCGGCACGGGGATCTGTTCCCCGAAAAGTGGCTTCCTGCCGCAGTGGTTGTAGCAGACGAAGCTTTCACTGAGCAGAACGGAATGCTCAACACCACATCCAAGATGGTGCGCAGAAATGTTGAGAAACACTACGAAGAAAGAATCAGATATGCCTTCACTCCTGAGGGCAAGCTTCTCTACAATCCACGTAATATTGAATCAATCAAATAATAACATACTAATATGACACAGAAAAAAACAAACATGGTAGCCATCGTGACAATGTGCTTCATCTTCGCGATGATTTCTTTCGTCACCAATATGGCTGCTCCTTTCGGAAACATCTGGAGCTACAAGTATGAATGGGCTGGAATGGCCGGCAACCTGATGAACTTCACGGCATATCTCTTTATGGGTATCCCTGCCGGCAATATGCTCATCAAGTACGGATACAAGAAGACAGCTCTCATCGCACTCGCAGTCGGTGTTCTCGGACTCGGAATACAGTTCCTTTCAAGCAAGGTTGGAGCCGGCGTAGCAGTGGTGGGTGAAGGTGAGACGGCCATCTGCCTGAATCTCTTCATATATCTCCTCGGAGCACTTGTTTGCGGATTCTGCGTTTGTATGCTCAATACCGTGGTCAACCCTATGCTCAATCTTCTTGGCGGCGGAGGCAACAAGGGGAATCAGTACATCCAGATAGGAGGCACCTGCAATTCTCTTTCCGCAACCCTCACTCCGTTCCTTACCGGAGCTCTCGTGGGAACTCTCAACGAGAATACTTCAATGAGCACAGTCAGCCCTCTGGTAATAGCCGGAATGGGAATCTTCGCTGCAGCTTTCATCATCATCAGCTTCATCAAGATAGAGGAACCTCAGGGAGACCTCAGCAACGTCACCTATGAAAGGAGTCCTCTGGCATTCCGCCACTGTCTGCTCGGAATCATAGCGATATTCTTCTATGTCGGCGTTGAGATAGGCATACCGGGAGAACTCAATGCATATCTCAGCCATATGACCGATGCCGCCGGCAATCCTGTTGTGGGTGCTGCCGCAGTCGGTGGCTCCCTTGCCGCCTTCTACTGGCTGCTTATGCTCTGCGGACGTTTCATCTCCTCTTTCATCTCCGGCAAGGTCAGCACACGTACCCAAATGACGGTCGTGACAAGCATAGCCATATCCTTCCTCCTTATAGCCATATTCCTTCCCGAGAGCATAACTATGACAATCAAGGCTGTCGCTGTTCCTGTCAAGTGCGTATTCATCTTCCTCTGCGGAATCTGCACCTCCATTATGTGGGGAGCCATCTTCAATCTCGCCACCGAGGGTCTCGGCAAATACACTGCAAAGGCTTCCGGACTCTTTATGACTATGGTTGTGGGCGGAGGAATTATGCCTTTCCTTCAGGATGTCATCGGCCGCAAATCCGGATATATCACAAGCTACTGGTTGGTTGTCGCTATGCTCGCATTCATACTCTTCTACACTGTTTGGGGCAGCAAGAACGTGAACACAGATATCAAGGTGGACTGATATGGCCTGTGTAGTTGGAATCGACGTCGGCGGACAGAGCTGCAAACTCGGAGTTGTCGATGCACGCGGTGAGATTCTGGCCGGAAGTGTCATTGGCAGCACAGGTTACACAGAGGCTTCGGATTTCATCGACAATCTTGGAGCTGAAGTCGAGAGGCTTATCGAAAAGTCCGGGCACAAGGGTGATATCCGCGGTGTGGGGGTAGGAGCTCCCAACGCGAACTATTATACCGGAGAAATCAAGGATGCAACCAATCTGCCCTGGGCTTCCAACCGTACGGTGCGTTTTGCGGAATTGCTGTCCGAACGTCTTTCCGGACTACCTGTCACCATCACTAACGATGCCAATGCCGCTGCAGTGGGAGAGATGACGTATGGTGTGGCCAAGGGTATGAAGCATTTCATAATGATAACCCTCGGTACGGGAGTCGGCAGCGGAATTGTCGTGGACGGCAAGGTTCTCTACGGTTCCGACGGTTTTGCCGGCGAACTCGGCCACAATTGCGTTGTGCGCCACAACGGGAGACTCTGCGGCTGTGGCAAGACAGGCTGTCTCGAGGCATACTGTTCCGCCATAGGCCTTGCCCGCACAGCACGTGAATGGCTGGATATGACGGATGAGCATTCGCTTCTGAGGGATTTGGACGACATTACTTCCAAGGATGTGTACGATGCGGCACTCAGGGGAGATGAACTTTCCAAGAAGGTCTTTGAGTTTACCGGACGTCTGCTCGGAGAAAAACTTGCGGATTTTGTCCAGTTCTCTGCTCCGGAGGCAATCGTGCTTTTCGGCGGTCTGGCAAGAGCGGGGGAATTCCTCTATCAGCCTGTGCTGGACGCTATGAACGCCAATCTTATCCCCATCTGGAAGGGTAAGGTGAAACTTCTCTTCTCCGAACTCAAGGAATCGGATGCTGCCATACTCGGAGCCTCCGCCCTGGCCTGGTGAAATGGTGGGCAGGCAGGATGCGTCCGCACCGCTGCAATCAGTATTAATAGAAATCAAATCAATCTTTTATCAAACAAAAACAATATGAAAGTTTTCAAATTCCTTTGCGCCCTTGTTCTGGGCGTGTCATTTGTAGCTTGTTCTCAGAGCAAGACCTCTTCTGAGTTGAAAAGTCTCACTCCTTCCAAAGCTGAGATTGATTCTGTCAGCTATTATCTCGGTATTTCTATGGGTGCCCAATTGTACGGGATGGACTGGGGTGATCTCAATTATACCAAGATGATGAAAGGTATCAAGGATTTCGTCAATGCAAAGGGAGATTATCGTGATGCAGACTTCTTCGATCAGTTCGAACTCAATCCCAACGAAGGTAATGAGAAAATCAATGCCTATCTCCAGAAACGTATGACTATTGTGTCGGAAGGCAACAAGATCAAGGGAGAGAAATATCTTGCCGACAATGCCAAGAAAGCAGGAGTTCAGACTACAGACAGCGGACTTCAGTATAAGATTGTAGAAGCCGGCAACGATGTCAAGCCTTCAGTTTCCGACACCGTGTGGGTTAAGTACAAGGGAACGACCATCGACGGAAAGGTGTTTGACCAGACATCGGAAGATGGAGATCCCGTTATGTTCAGACTTGACTCCGTAATACCCGGATGGTCTGAGGGCCTCCAACTCATAGGTGAGGGTGGCAAGATAGAGCTTGTGATTCCTTCCGTTCTCGCATACGGTGAAACTGGCCAACAGACTATCGAACCCAATTCCGTATTGTGTTTCGAAGTTGAACTCACGAAAGTCGGCAAGGTCGCTCCTGTAGAGGAGGCAATCGAGGCTGAATAGGCTTTCCGAGTTAGAAGTTCTTTGTGAGATTACACTATCTTGAATAATAAAACAAGCAGGGTCATTGGCCCTGCTTGTTCATTTCGTCCAGCACCCGCCTGGTGATTATTCGTTCTCGTCGTAGACAATATCTTCCTTCTCCTCATCCTCCTCGTCCTCCTCGTCGTTGTCATCTTCCATATTTTCGTCGTCTTCGTCCTCATCCATATCATCGTCACCGGAATCTTTCCTCTTTTCCCCCGGGAGCCGGCGACGGTCATCTGGAAGATCCTCGAATGCCACATATCCGTTCTCGAACTCCAGAGGTACAGGACCCTTGGATTCAAGAAGCCTGGGGCTGCTTCCAGCCTCTTTGCTTTCTCCCTCGAAGGTGACAATCACGCTTTTTTTCCCGGCAATGTCATAAAAATATACCATACTCGCCACTCCGGCTTTTACAAGATTGGCGAAACAGACGTTATCCACAGTTCCTGAACCTAAATCCACAAAAGCATAACGGGCAAGTACATTGCCTTCGGCATCAAGTGCTTTGAACAAAATGGGCTGGTCGGCCGGAAACTCCAGATCCGACTGAATGCGTTTGTGAAACGTATATAATGAGTTCGCGGCGTTCACGCTGTAAACTCTGAAAAAGCCCTTGATTCCCGACAGGGTGACGCGATATTGATAGTTCATATTGCGAAGATACTTCTTTTTTGCTAAATTTGACTTGATATGTGTTCAAAAGATACATACAAAACCATTGCTTCTTCTTCAGAAGGTCTGTTCCGTGACAAGGGCAGCCGTTTCATAGCTCTGGCCTGTCCAGTCGAGACGGAAACGGAGGTCAAGTCCATATTGGACTCAGTCAGGAAGGAATATCACGATGCCCGCCATCACTGTTACGCATACAGGATAGGACTTGACGGCTCGCTATGGAGGGCGAATGATGATGGGGAACCGTCCGGATCCGCGGGAAGACAGATACTCGGGCAGATTGATTCGATGGGACTGAGCGATATTCTGGTCGTTGTGGTACGCTATTTCGGAGGTATCAAACTTGGCATTCCGGGATTGATTCGGGCATATAGGACCTCGGCCGCTGATGCCTTGTCTTCTTCGGAAGTGGTGGAGAAAACCGCTTCCAGACGTTTTGTCCTGCATTTTCCTTACGAGAGCCTGCCCCGTGTGATGAAGACCGTAAAGGATATCGGCGCCGGAATCCGTTCGCAGGATTTCGGGGCGGAATGTACAATGGAGTTGGATGTCAGGCTCAAAAATGCGGACTTTTTTGTTGAATGTATTGAAAAAATGGGTAACTTTATTGCTTAAAGGTTTAATTATTGGTTTAATTATTGGTTTAATATGAGCAAGGTTCATGTTTTCAACGCAGGCCCGTGCCTGCTTCCTCAAGAGGTCTATGACAAGGCGGTTGAAGCCATCAAGGATTTCGCCGGTACCGGTGTGTCCGTCCTTTCAATCTCACATCGCACCAAGGAGTGGGACGCGATAATGGACGAAACCAGGGCTCTTTGGAAAGAGCTCCTTCACATTCCGGAAGACTATGAAGTGATCTTCCTCGGAGGCGGTGCCAGTCTGGAATTCCTTTATGTTCCTATGAATTTTCTGGAGCACAAGGCCGGTTATCTTGACACTGGAGTATGGGCTCACAAGGCTCTCAAGGAGGCGCAGGGGCTTGGAGAAGCAAGTGCCGTTGCCTGCTCTGCGGATAAGAACTATTCTTATATCCCAAAGGGCTACGAAATCCCCTCTGATCTGGATTATTTCCATATCACCACCAACAATACTATCTACGGTACGGAAATCAAGGAAGATATGGATTGCCCTGTCCCACTCATAGCTGATATGTCTTCTGACATTATGAGCCGTCCTGTGGACGTGAGCAAGTACGCGATGATATACGGCGGAGCCCAGAAAAACGTGGGTCCTGCAGGAGTCGCATTCTGTATTATCAAGAAAGACGCACTCGGCAAGGTGAGCCGCTACATTCCCACGATGCTCGATTATCGTGTGCACATAGACAAACTCTCTATGTTCAACACTCCTCCCGTGTTCTCTATTTATATTATGCACGAGACTCTCAAGTGGATCAAGTCTATGGGCGGAGTCGAGGCTGTACACAAACTTGACGTTCAGAAAGCGGATGCACTCTATTCCGAGATAGACCGCAATCCTCTGTTCGTAGGCACTGCAGCAAAAGAAGACCGTTCCATAATGAACGTATGCTTCGTAATGGCTCCCGGCTACGAGAACCTGCAGGATGAGTTCCTTGCATTTGCCAAAGCTCACAAAATCATAGGCATCAAGGGTCATCGCAGCGTCGGTGGTTTCCGTGCATCAATATATAACGCCTGCACTCTGGAGGATGTCCAGGCTCTTGTCGATTGTATGAAGGAATTCGAAACAATGCACGCGTGATGAAGATTCTGCTTGCAACACAGAAGCCCTTTGCCGCTGCAGCAGTGGCGGGCATCAGACAGATAGTGGAAGAGGCCGGTTATGAACTCGCTCTTCTTGAAAAATATGCCGCGCAGGAGGATCTGGTCGCCGCCGTCGCCGATGCAGATGCCCTTATCGTCCGTTCCGACAAGGTGACATCCGAGGTGATAGATGCAGCCGTTAAACTTCGTATTGTTGTTCGTGCCGGAGCCGGTTTCGACAATCTCGACCTTGATGCCTGCACCAAGCACGGAGTGGTGGCGATGAACACTCCCGGTCAGAATTCCAACGCTGTGGCGGAACTCGCTGTAGCTATGATGATTTTTATGGCGCGCACTCAGTTCACTCCCGCCACCGGCTCTGAAATTCAGGGCAAGACCCTTGGAATTCAGGCTTTCGGCAATGTGGGGCGTCTTGTTGGCAGGAAGGCTGCCGCTTTGGGAATGAAGGTGAAGGCTATTGACCCTTTCCTTACCGCAGAGCAGATAGAGGCCGGAGGTGCAGTCAGTGCATCCAGTCTGGAGGATCTCTATTCAACCAGCGATTATGTCTCGATTCATATTCCAGCGACTCCCGAAACTGTCGGAAGCATTGGTTACAATCTTATTTCCAGTATGCCCAAGGGAGCAACTCTCATCAACACCGCCCGCAAGGAAGTAATAGATGAGGCTGGGCTTGAGAAAGCCCTTGAGGAGCGTCCCGACCTCAAGTATGTCGCCGACGTGGCTCCGGACAACTTTGTCACTCTTCAGGAGAAGTTCGGCCTGCGTGTGTTCGCCACTCCCAAGAAGATGGGCGCCCAGACAGCTGAGGCCAATGTCAATGCAGGTCTCGCCGCCGCCAGACAGATAGTTGACTTTTTCAAGAACGGCAATACCAGATTCCAACTCAACCTTCGAAAAATGCAGTAGCAACAGTTGATAATGCAGTAGCAACAGTTGATAATAATATGGTAAGAGTCAAAGCATTTGCGGCATTGAGGCCGCCCAAGAACATTGTCACTGAAGTCGCCGCTCCACCTTATGACGTGCTCGACTCGCAGGAGGCCTTCAGGATGGCAGGAGAGAAGTCTCTCCTTCACATTACAAGGCCAGAGATAGATTTCAGCCCCATAGCCGGTGAACACGAACAGCGCAGTTACGACAAAGCAGTCCTGAATTTCCGCCAATGGCAGGAGAATGGGTGGTTGGTCAGAGATTCTGCACCCTGTTACTATGTCTATTCCCAGACTATGGGTGATCGGACCCAGTACGGTCTTGTGCTCTGCGCCCATACGGACGATTACGCAGCAGGTATCATCAAGAAGCACGAGCTTACCCGCAAGGACAAGGAGGATGACAGGATGATACACGTGCGCATTCAGAATGCCAACATCGAACCGGTCTTCTTTGCCTATAAGGACAATGACGAACTCAATTCCATAGTAGCCGCTACCGTATCCAAACCCTCCGAGTATCGATTTACGGACGAGAACGGTTTCGGGCACGAACTGTGGGTGATTGCTGATCAAAGTGTCGTCACACGTGTAACAGAATTGTTCACCAATCAGGTTGATGCTTTCTATGTAGCTGACGGTCACCATCGTACAGCTGCAGCAGCTCGCGTCGGAGCAGAAAAGAGAGCATCGAATTCCAATCATACAGGGGATGAGGAGTACAACTATTTTATGGCAGTGTGCTTCCCCGCAAGCCAGCTTCGCATACTGGACTACAACCGTGTAGTGAAAGATCTCAACGGACTCACCGAAGATGAGTTCCTCAAGGCTCTGGAGGAGGACTTCATTCTGAAGGAAGCTTCCGACAGTCCCTATCGCCCGTCAGATCTGCACAACTTCTCGATGTATCTCGGCGGCAGATGGTACAGCCTTACCGCAAGAGAAGGGCGATATGATGACTCTGACCCCATTGGAGTGCTGGATGTCACCATACTCAGCCGTCTCGTACTTGACAGGATTCTCGGTATCAAGGACCTCCGTACCGACAAGCGCATAGATTTCGTCGGCGGTATCCGCGGTCTTGACGAACTTCGCAGAAGAGTTGACGAGACTGGTATGAAGGTAGCATTCGCCCTGCACCCGGTTTCGATGAAGCAACTCACCGATATCGCCGACAGCGGCAATATTATGCCACCCAAGACTACCTGGTTCGAGCCCAAGCTCCGCTCCGGTCTTGCCATACACACTTTGGACTGAGAACGAGAAAGCATATATATGACTCCCGATCCCAATCTGATTCACAAGACGCTCAAGGAATTCTTCGGATATGATTCCTTCAAGGGCGAACAGGAAGAGATTATCAACCACCTTCTCTCCGGTGGCGATACCTTTGTCCTGATGCCCACAGGCGGTGGAAAATCCCTTTGCTATCAGCTTCCTGCTCTCATTATGGAAGGGACAGCCTTGGTGATTTCTCCCCTGATAGCGTTGATGAAAAATCAGGTGGATTTACTCCGCGGATTCGAGGAAGGGAGTGGAAGTGTGGCGCATTTTCTCAATTCGTCCCTCAACCGTCAGCAGCAGGAGATTGTGAGGGCTGACCTGCTCTCCGGTCAGACCAAGATACTGTATGTGGCTCCCGAGACTCTCACCAAGGAGGAGAATATAGATTTGCTCAAGGGGGTAAGGATTTCGTTCTATGCCATAGATGAGGCACATTGCATCTCTGAATGGGGACATGACTTCCGTCCCGAGTACCGCAGAATCCGTCCTCTTGTGGAGGGAATAGGCAGGGCGCCGATAATCGCTCTTACTGCCACAGCCACCGCCAAGGTACAGAGCGACATACTCAAGAATCTGGGGATACAGGATGCTGCTATATTCAAGTCATCCTTCAACAGGCCCAACCTCTATTACGAAATCAGGGACAAAGTAGAGCCAGAGAAGGACATTATACGATTCATCCGCCAGAATCCAGGCAAATCCGGTATCATATACTGCTTGAGCCGCAAAAAGGTTGAGGAAATGGCCGAGTTGCTGAATCTGAATGGGATAAAGGCGCGTCCATATCACGCTGGTCTGGACGCGAAGACCCGCTCAGAGAATCAGGATGCTTTCCTGATGGAAGAGGTGAACGTGATTGTAGCCACAATAGCTTTCGGAATGGGCATAGATAAGCCTGATATCCGCTTCGTCATACACTATGACATACCCAAGAGCATTGAAAGCTATTATCAGGAGACGGGCCGTGCCGGCAGGGACGGGAAAGAGGGTATCTGCATAACCTATTACAGTTACAAGGATATCCAGAAACTGGAGAAGTTTATGCAGGGCAAGCCTATTGCCGAACAGGAAATCAGTCGTCAGCTCCTTTCCGAAGTGGTAGCTTATGCCGAATCCAGCCAATGTCGCAGAAAACTCCTGCTCCATTATTTCGGAGAGGATTATCTCGAACCCGATTGTCATTGCTGCGACAACTGTGTCCATCCCAAGCCAGTGTTCGATGGGAAGAAGGAGATGTGTCTTGCCATCGAACTCATTGAATCTCTGCCTGAACACTTCAAGACGGACCATCTTGCCAACATACTTGCAGGCAAAGCCAATGCGCTCATCAAGTCCTATAAACACGATAAGCTTAATCTTTTCGGAGCCGGTTCTGAGCATACGGAGAAGTTCTGGTTCACCGTGATTCATCAGGGTATGACCTATCATCTTCTGGACAAGGAAATTGAAACCTACGGACTTATCCACGTCACTGACAGGGGTCGTGAGTTCTTCCGTAATCCTTTCTATCTCAAGATGGTAGAGGATAGATTGTTCAGTGGCAATACCGATCAGGACGATGATGAAGACGAGGAGAGTGCAGTGGCAACTGCTGCAATGAAGGCTGGAGGAGGTGCCGGCGATGCCGCTCTGCTTTCGATGCTCAAGGATCTGCGCAAGGATATGGCACGCAAGCTCAAGCTTCAGCCCTGGATAATATTCGGTGACCCTTCCCTCGAGGATATGTCAATAATGTATCCTGAGACTTTCGAAGAGCTTAAGAACTGTCAGGGAGTGGGAGAGGGAAAGGCCCGTAAGTTCGGTGCCGAATTCATCAGCCTCATCAAGAAATATGTGGAAGAGAATGAAATTGTGAGGCCCGATGATTTCATTCTCCGTACTCCGCCCAAGTCTTCTGACAAACAGTTTATAATTCAGTCGATAGACAGGCATCTTCCGCTTGAGGATATTGCTGCTGCACGTGGTCTTGATATGGAGGAACTGCTGGGAGAAATAGAAAGCATCGTTGCTTCCGGACTCAAACTCAATCTGGATTATTATATCAAGAAAAACATCGATGAGGACATCATCGAAGAGATATATGACTATTTCCGCAACGATGCCAGTTCAGATGACATTGCCACAGCGATATCTGAACTCGGTCCGGATTACTATGAACACGAGGTGCGTCTGGTACGCATCAAATTTCTTTGTGAGATTGCATCGTGATTCCACAGGAGACAGTCAATCTCATTGTTGAGAGCGCTCATATCGAAGATGTTGTGAGCGACTATGTGACGCTCCGGCGTCGTGGTGCGAATTATGTCGCTTGCTGTCCCTTCCATAACGAAAAGACACCCTCATTCTATGTCTCTCCGGCCAAAGGCATATACAAATGTTTCGGTTGCGGCAAGGCAGGAGATGCTGTTCATTTCGTGATGGAGCAGGAACAGTGTTCTTATGTGGACGCTCTCCGTGCTTTGGCCCGGAAATATAAGATAGAGGTGTATGAAAGAGAAGAGAGTGCCGAGGAGATTGCCAAACGTCAGCGACAGGAGAGCCTTCTTCTTGTTTCTGAGTTTGCAGAAAAGTTTTATGCCGGCCAACTTGCTTCCGGTGAAGGTCTGAATGTAGGTTATGCCTATTTTCGCAAACGAGGCATCACTGACGATACTATCAGGAAATTCGGCCTTGGCTGGGCGCCGTCTTCCCGGACAGCACTCACGGATGCAGCCTTGGCTGCCGGGTACAAGGAGGAATTTCTTGTGGATTCCGGTTTGGCAGTGCGGCAGGAAAACGGTTCTCTGGTGGACAAGTTCAGGGAGAGGGCGATGTTTCCGATACATTCGGTAAGCGGCCGGGTCATAGCATTCAGCGGACGTACACTTCGTTCCGACAATCCGGCCAAATACGTAAATTCACCTGAGACAGAGATTTACAGGAAAAGCCGTATTCTTCTTGGAATCTACTTCGCCAAATCGGAAATCAACCGACTTCACAAATGCATACTCGTGGAGGGAAATGTTGATATGGTGATGATGCACCAGTTGGGAATTCGCAATGTAGTTGCTTCCTGCGGGACATCCCTTACCGTTGAACAAATTCGGCTGATTCACAGATTCACAGAGGATATAACAATAATGTATGACGGCGATTCTGCCGGAATTCACGCAGCTCTGCGCGGTATAGATCTCGTTCTTGCTGAGGGCCTGAACGTCAAGGTTGTTCTTCTGCCCGAGGGTGACGACCCAGATTCCTTCTCCCGTCGTCATACTATGGAGGAAGTTCAGAATTTCATATCCTCAAACGAACGGGATTTCATAGAGTTCAAGACCGAACTTCTTCTGGGTGAGGCTGCTGGTGACCCGCTTAAGAAAGCCAATCTGATAAATGACATTGCCGACACCATCGCCGTAATACCGGACCCTGTCAAGCGTTCGGTTTATCTCGACAGCACTGCCTTCAAGTTCGGAATAGAATCATCCATTCTTTTTGACAGAGTCTCTGCCGAACGTCGGAAAGCGAGAGAACAAAGAGGAATAAGGGAAGCAAGGGAAGCAAGGGAGGCAAGGGATACAATGGCGCTGAAATCGGGAGCCTTGTCGGTGGATGCAGCTCGGGAAAAGGCCGGGAAGATTCCTGTTGGCAGAATTCCTGAGAACCGTACTCTTGAGTTATCCGAGCGCGAACTCAGTATGTTTCTACTTACGAACGGCTGTGATGAACTAGTCTTTGAAAGCGATTCGGATTACTACAGTGGAGATGAAGACAACAGACCAAGTGTGGCTGACTTCATACGCGACGCTATGGATGCCGACGCAACCACTTTCGAGAATTCCCTGTATCGCAGGCTTTATGAACTTTTCTTCTCATTCTATGACGAGGGATTCGGGCAGGAGGAGATTGTGAGAAGAATGATCAATTCGCCTGACAAGGAGATTGCTGATACCGCAGTGGAACTGTCTACAGAAAAGTATTTGCTCACTGTCAAGGATTTCAATAATGCACTTACATCCAAAGCGTCCTGGCTTGTGGCCTTTGTCCCCAAGGCTATTCTGGTATATAACGAGAGGCGTATTCAGAGCAGAGTGGACGAAATCAGACGCAGTCTGGGTGCATCGTCTCCCGAAGGGCAGGAAAGCCTGATGCGTGAACTTGTGAAACTACAAGCTGCCCAGAGGCGTATAAAACAGAAGATAGGAAGAGAAAAATCGGAGTGATGCCAATGCTGCAGCAGAATATGACGATTGAAGACATCAGTATTATTTATAGAACAAAATGATTACAAATATGGAGAAGAACTACAAAAGGACTCTTGTGACCTGCGCGCTTCCTTACGCAAATGGTCCTGTGCACATAGGCCATCTTGCCGGCGTATATATTCCGGCAGACATTTATGTGAGATATCTCAGACTGCGTGGAAAGGAGGTGCTTTATGTCTGCGGATCAGACGAACACGGCGTTCCCATCACAATCAAGGCCCGCCAGCAGGGATGCTCCCCACAGGACATAGTGGACAAATATCACAGCATTATCAAAGACTCGTTCGAAGGACTTGGCATTCATTTCGATATATATGGGCGCACATCTTCCGATGTTCACGCGAAAACCGCCTCCG
>DCIN01000047.1:37428-64595 GCA_002315815.1 Bacteroidales bacterium UBA1725
TATATAGTCGGCACCTGCCCCAAATGTGGAGCCGAAGGAGCATACGGGGACCAGTGCGAGAAATGTGGCTGTACCCTCAGCCCCGACGAACTTCTCAATCCCAAATCCAAACTGAGTGGTGCGCAGCCCATAAAGAAAAAGACAACACACTGGTATCTTCCTCTGGACCAATACGAATCTTGGTTGCGGGAGTGGATACTTGATGGCCACAAAGAGTGGCGCACAAATGTCTATGGGCAGGTAAAGAGCTGGCTTGACGGAGGCCTGCAGCCCCGTGCCGTCACCAGGGATCTTGACTGGGGAGTACCGGTTCCTGTCGAGGGTGCAGAAGGCAAAGTGCTGTATGTATGGTTCGATGCTCCTATTGGTTATATATCCAATACAAAGGAACTTCTGCCCGATGATTGGGAGAAATGGTGGAAATCCGAAGACACCCGGCTGGTGCATTTCATCGGCAAGGACAATATTGTGTTCCACTGCATAGTCTTTCCCTCTATGCTCAAGGCATACGGAGGTTACATCCTGCCGGAAAACGTGCCGGCCAACGAATTCCTCAATCTCGAAGGCGACAAGATTTCCACCTCGCGGGGCTGGGCCGTATGGGCTCACGAATACCTCAGGGATTTTCCGGGCAAGCAGGATGTTATGAGATATGTCCTGACAGCCAACGCTCCGGAGACCAAGGACAATGATTTCAGCTGGAAAGATTTCCAAACACGTAACAATTCGGAGCTTGTAGCGGTTTTCGGCAATTTTGTGAATCGCGCCATAGTGCTTACCCACAAATATTTCGGAGGGAAGGTGCCTGCTTGTGGCCAGCTTGAGGACATAGATAGGGAAGTCCTTGCAGAGGTGCCCAGACTCAAGGCCTCAATTGAGAACAATATCGAAAACTACCGTTTCCGCGAAGCTCTGAAGGACGCAATGTCCATAGCCCGTCTCGGGAACAAGTACATTTCAGATACTGAACCTTGGAAAGTGGCCAAGACTGATATGGACAGGACTTCAACCATACTCAACGTCTCGCTGCAGATATGTGCCGACCTTGCCGTGGCATTCGAACCTTTCACTCCTTTCAGCTGCGAAAAACTGCGCAATATGCTCAAGGCCGACAATTTATCCTGGGATATTCTGGGCCGTCCCACTATTCTCCCGGCGGGTCACGTTCTTGGAGATGCCGAACTTCTCTTTGCTAAGATTGAGGATGCTGACATTGATATCCAGCTTGCACGTCTTGATACCATACGCAAAGAACGCGAGGCTGAAGCGGCAGCCGAAGCAGCAAAAGATGTCGCTCCACAGAAGGAAGATTGCAGTTTCGATGATTTCAGCAAAATGGATATTCGTACCGCTACCGTTCTTGAGGCCGAACGTGTACCCAAGACAGACAAACTCCTCAAACTGACCATAGATACCGGAATAGACAAGCGGACAATAGTCTCCGGCATAGCTGAATATTACAGCCCGGAACAGATGCTCGGCAAGCAGATATGCATTCTTGCCAACCTCCAGCCTCGGACCATACGCGGAATAGAGAGCCGCGGTATGATTTTGATGGCGAAGCAGGGAGATGGCAAGATGCGTTTCATTACTCCGCAAGATGCCCTTTCAAACGGTGCCGAAATCGGATAGTGTTTGAGAAGAGTCGAGTCTGCCGGGACAATAATTGATTATTCCTGAATTATTCCTTAATGCAGCGAGTTCTATATACTTTTGCATTATCGCCGGTAGAATTTGACCAAGCTGCAGTTGGACTGACAGATATAGTACCGAAAGCCGACACTCCAGAGTAATAAGTGTAAAAACTTGTCCAGAAAGTATTTCCATTTGTTGTTTCCAGGAATACTCCTGATACTGCAGTGTCATCCTGGGAAATGCCATCGAAATAATGACCTTGGTATGTATTTCCGCCATAAACTATTTGCTGATTACTGAAGTTTCCATTCACTTGTCCAGGGTCTTCGTTGTCCGGATTATCCGAACTCACCCATAGATGTTGGAAATCGGATGTTGAAGCGATTCTCCATCCTTGAGGGCAGGGGTCATAGGCGGCTTTGGAACTACTGCTCCATAATGAACCCACATCATTGCCGTCATACCATTTGTTCAATCCCACATATAAGGTATCATTGCTCGCCAAGCCGGTGTCCGGATGAACAGTCAGGGATGTTGTAATTGTGTCTGATATGGCCACCGGATTTTCTCCGGGAAGGGATGCGCCATATTTCCTTCCCCACTGATATTTAAGTCCGTAGGGGTGATTCTGTGCATTGAAGCCGCAGTTGACAGGAGCCCATACAGTGCCTTTGACCAGCACAGGATCAATTCCTTCCGCTCCCGGGTATGTAACTCTGGTGAAGCCTGCCGCAGACAAGGTGGTTGCGGCCATCCTTGTGTTCCTGCTCCTGTTTACGGAAATGGATACTTCCTTCTCGTACAGTCCCTTGTCAGTTTCCACATATATTTTCGTGATGGATGTCGGTGGTACAGAGATGTAGAAAGCCTTTGATGTGGTGGTATTCAGAATCCCGTCATCACCTATGGCGTACAGTGAGACACCATTTTTGCCGTTGTTGCTGTTGAAAGTTGCGGAAAGTGAATTGCGGCTGACATTCATTGACCCTCTGAGGGTAGAACTGCTTACAAGTGCTATCTGCCTGACGGTATCTGCGAAACTGTCAGCTAACAGATTGATTTGTACGAGGCCGAAGATGTTTTTGAAGTTGATGTCAGTGTTACCGTGCTCATCGGGTACAGTACCTGTTCCAATCATAGGATAACTGCCGTTGGCGAATGTCCCGTCGTTCTGATTCTGACTTCCGTTTCCGTAAGTGAAGGTCTGATAGTTGGGCGTGCTTGCTCTCACTTTGTAGTCCCAAGAGATTACACCTGCCCTTTCCGCCGGGTAATAGGCGCATATAAGAGTTCCGGTCAGGGCCTGTCCGACAGGAGTGAAAGTTCCTGTACTCGTTCCGGCACCGGATGCCAGTTCATATATTGCTGTTTCGCTGTTGTTCCCGTACAACTTGATACGGTCTCCTGTTGACCATACAGGCAACTTGGGACTGCTGGTGCCGTCAATGGAGGTTTTTGTTCCTTCGTAACCTGCAATATTGGCCGTGACAGTCAGAATCGTCGCGGATTCTTCTGATAAGACGGATGCCTGCTCTTTCTGACAGGACAAAGCCGCGAATGCAATAGCGGCAAGGATAAAGTACTTTTTCATATCACTTTCCTCCAACGATTACCAGTTGCTATCATCGTCTACTATTGGAGAGGTGGAGCAGATGAACGCCGAACTCATTTCAAACAATTCTGTTTGCGGGGATAAATAAATCTCCAACACATCAACAGTTTTCATTACAATATCATTCAATAAAGGGTTGATAATAAAAGTATTTGGTCTGAATCTATATTTCACTCTTCATCGGTCACATAGCCCGCTATGCTCCCTCTTTACCAGATTTTTGCGCTTGCAAATTTGGTTCAAATATACCATTAATAATTAGAAATATACAATTTTTCGCCATTTTTAATATAATGGTATTTTCGGCAAGTCAAATAATCAGTGAAGCTTTAACGCAACGCTGATTCCATCTCTGAACGGGAGCATCACGGTTTCCATACGGGGATCTTCAGCAAGTATGTCATTGAATTCCAGAAGACCTCTTGTCTGGGAATCGCAGGGTAGCGGATCTGCACATACTTTTCCGTCCCACAGGACGTCGTCCGCTATCAGGATGCCACCCTTCCGGAGCATAGGAATCACGAGTTCGTAATACTTGCAGTATTCTCTTTTGTCGGCATCAATGAAGACGAGATCATATTCTGCCGCCTCTTTCTTCGATAATTTAATCAGAGTCTCCGCTGCATCTCCCGTATGCAGGCTTATTCTGTCCACCAGTCCGGCTTTCCTCCATCCTTCATATATCAGGTCCACCAGTTCGTCATTGATTTCAAGCGTATCCACGTGTCCGTCTTCGGGCAGACCGGATGCCAGACAGATTGTTGAGTATCCAGTGAAAGTCCCAATTTCCAACACCTTGCGCGCCCCGCTGATTTTGACCAGAAGCCTCAGAAGTTCACCTTGTATTCTGCCGGACAGCATTCTTGGGAAGTTAGTGTGTATGTTGGTCTGCCTTTCGAGCCATTCCAGAGCTTCCGAAGGGAGGGAGCTGTGCTCCTCTGCATACTCATTCAACAAGTTCCGCATGCCTTTTCTGAAATGACTTGAGTTCCGCGGCGGTGAATCCGGAAGGAGTGTTGTCCTTGATTCGGCCTTTTGCATAGTGGAACAGCTCGTGCGTGTTTGCATCCACAAGCATACGGTAACAGGTTTTTGAATCGGAAGACAGCACGATAACAGGTACAAGTATGTCTGATGCTCCGGCAAGGAAGGCTTCTGTGGCCCTCTCTTTGTTCAGAATGACTGTCTTTCCGTTCATTTTCTTCAGGTTGCACGAAATGAGCCCGCTGTATGCCGATATGTCGGAATCTGCAGCGGCGATAGCCTGCTCCTGAATGATGTCAAGAAAGGCACTCAGGAATATTGTCTCGTCTCCGCTCAGGCCGTTTTCAGTTGCTATGGGCAGACGTGTCACTTCGAAAGGTATTTTCTTCCGGTCAGCATTGTCAGCTTTGCCGCCTTTTTCCAGAAAAATGAAAACGACACCTCCGTCCGTCTTCAGACTGAGCAGATAGTTGCCGTTATCTGTTTTGAGTTTCTGATATTCGGTGCCGTCTCGGAATTCAAACGGGGATACTCTCCAGCGGCTGGAGATTTCCGACCGCAGGGCAATTTCCAAAGGAGATTGCCCGCCCACAATCATTCTGGTCGGGTTGGTCGTGAAGTCGGAGAGCATCGCTTTTTTTGTGTAGAGTTTGACCTGACCGGGCAATTGGATGCATAACAGAATCAAACTGGCCGTGAGAGTGAAGTGTTTCATTATTGACCTCATAACGACAAAGATAGTAATTATTGACTATATTTGTACTCTATGTCAGATTATGTTGTTTCCGCACGCAAGTACCGTCCGGATTCTTTCGAGAGCCTGATAGGCCAGGACAATATATCCAGAACCCTGAAGAATTCAATTCTTCGCGGACAGCTTGCCCACGCATATCTTTTCTGCGGTCCGCGCGGTGTCGGCAAGACCAGTGCAGCCAGAATATTCGCCAGGACAATCAACTGTCTTCACCCTACGCCGGATATGGAACCCTGCGGTGAGTGTGAATCCTGCCTTTCCTTCAAGGAGGGGCGTTCGTACTGTATCCACGAACTGGATGCTGCTTCAAACAACGGAGTGGAGGATATCAAGGCTCTGATGGAGCAGGTTCAGATTCCTCCGCAGGTGGGGCGTTACTCTGTCTACATCATAGATGAGGTTCATATGCTTTCCACCTCAGCTTTCAACGCCTTCCTCAAGACCCTCGAGGAGCCGCCCTCGCACGCAGTCTTCATTCTGGCCACGACGGAGAAGCACAAGATATTACCGACGATATTGAGCCGTTGCCAGACATACGACTTCAATCGGATATCCGTCCCTGACATTGTGCGCAATCTAAAGGAGATTGCCGCAAAGGAAGGGATTGCTGCCGACGATGCGGCTCTGCACGTAATTGCTCAGAAGGCAGACGGTGCAATGCGCGATGCACTGACAATCTTCGACCAGACAGTGGCGTTCTGCAGTACGGATATCAAATACTCCGATGTGATACGCAATCTGGACGTGCTTGACTGCGAGTATGGTTTCAGGCTTGTGGACGCTTTCCTCGCCAGAGATTACGCTTCGGCTCTTCTGATTTTCGACGAGGTATTGTCCAAGGGCTTCAATGCTCTGCATTTCATCAATGATCTCGCCTTGCATATCAGGAATCTTCTGGTCAGCCGCACAGGCGGTTTGGATTCACTTCTGGATATGCCTGAGTCTCTGGGGCTGCGCTATCGGGAACAGGCCGGCCGCTGTTCAGTAGGTTTTTTGTACTCGGCTTTGGGAACACTCAGGGACTGTGAGTCTTCGTACAGGGGAAGTGCAAGCCAGAGACTGCTGGTCGAATATTCGCTTATGAAGCTCAGTTTCTTGTCCGGTGTTCCCGAGGAATCCCCTGCTCAGTCATCTTCCGATAACTCTGCGGCTTCAGGGCAAGGTCAGGCTGCTCCTGTTTCCGCAGCATCTTCTGATTCTGTACGAGAAAGAAAAAGTCACAGGACAGGGGCGTCTCTTTCACTTTCCGCCCTGATGGAAGAAGGGAAGAACAGTAGTGATGTGTCTCAGATTTCGGGTCCGGGTGTGTCAGCCCCGGTTCCGGCAGATGATGTCATTCTGGCAAAGTGGAAGGAATTCGCATCCTCTTTGGCTTCCTCCCAGCCGCGTCTCTCCAACACACTTCTTAATGCCAGACTTGAAATAGTGGCTGAGGACGACGGGAAAGCTATCACTTTCTTCGTTACCAACGAGTCCCAGAAGGTCTGGATAGAAGAAAAGATGCTGCGCGGACTGGAAGACAAGCTCTGCGCCCTGCTGGGAAGCGGGAGAATTCGTCTCGTCGTCTGTGTGGAGCCCCAGGAGGAGCAGGCTCCGAGGATATATATGCCCGGCGAGAAAGCGCAGGACCTTATGGGACGCAATCCTGAAGTGAAGGAACTGGTTATGGATCTAGGACTTGAAATTAGATAGGAAATGAGACTTTATTGCGAAAATCTGGTCAAGAAATATGGACTCCGCACTGTGGTCAAAGGTGTGTCGATGGAGGTCCAACAAGGTGAGATAGTGGGTTTCCTCGGTCCCAACGGGGCAGGGAAGACAACAAGTTTCTATATGATTACCGGTCAGATTGTCCCCAATGAGGGCAAAGTGTTCCTCGATGGCGAAGAGATAACCGGACTTCCGATGTACAAGCGTGCCCAGAAGGGGATTGGATATCTTCCGCAGGATGCGTCGGTGTTCCGCAAACTTTCTGTCGAGGACAACATAATGTCAGTTATGGAACTCAAGTCTTCGATGACCAGACAGGAACGCGAGCAGCACCTTGAGGACCTCATCGATGAATTCAATCTGTCCAAAGTCCGCAAGAGCCTCGGTATCCAGCTCTCCGGAGGCGAGAGACGTCGCTGCGAGATAGCCAGGGCTCTGGCCATCGACCCCAAGTTCATTCTTCTTGACGAACCTTTCGCCGGTGTTGATCCTATTGCCGTGGAGGATATTCAGTATATCATCGCCAAGTTGAAATACCGCAACATAGGTGTCATCATCACAGACCACAATGTGGGGGAGACCCTCGCCATCACCGACAGGGCCTATCTTCTGTACGAGGGCACTATACTGCAGCACGGTACTCCGCAGGATCTGGCTTCGGACGACGATGTCCGCACCAAATATCTCGGTTCCGGATTCGTCCTCAAGCGCTCTGCCTCCGTAGAGAAGGCTCAAGCCGAATATGAGGCAAAAAAGTTATCATCCGCTGTCTGATTTTCTATGCCGGATACTTCTATGCTCGACAATTTTGAGACCGTACTCGAGGATGGTCTTGTCAAACTCTGTCGCAGTGCCGGTCTTCTGGACTCCGGTATGTTGCAGAGTTCTCCTGACATAGATTCAAAATGGAAGGACGAATATCTGGAGGCTTATGTGGCCGATGCCGTCGAGAACTTCAATTCATATCCCGAATCCACCGTCGCCTGGCCTGCCTTTCTGGGTATGGCGGTGGCTCACAACTGGGATACGGACTGGGAACGCCACTCCCGGGACAGATATTGTGATTATTACGGATTGCGGGGCTTCGATGATATGGATGAGCACATCCTTTCGGATATTCTGGGCTTGGATGCCGCTGCTGCGGCACGCTTGAGTGATTCGGTGAGCGGCTGCGCCGTGGCTGCGCTCAGCCTCGTACGCCACGAGGGCATCGAAGCACAGACTGCGGACGGATTCTTCGTTCTGGTAAGGATATATTGCGTGATGTTCCGCCTCGGATCGGCGATGGAGTTGAAGCGTCTGGGCTACAGAATGGTGAACGGACATCAAAGTGCGTAGTCCTGCACGTTCTGCTCAGAAATCTCGGAGTCCCCAAGTATCAGCAGCCTTTCCACTACATTCCTGAGCTCTCTGATGTTCCCGGGCCAGGTTTTGCGGCACAGCAGTTCAATCGCTCCTGCACTGAAATTCTTTTTTGCCATACCGGTTTCTGTGCATATCAGATTCACGAAATGGTCCGTCAGCAGGGGAATGTCCTCTTTTCTGGAATCCAGAGACGGCACTTCAATTACTATCACGCTCAATCTGTGGTAGAGATCTTCCCTGAAATTGCCCTTCGCAATCTCCTCCCGGAGATTCTTGTTGGTAGCGGCGAGCACCCGCACATCAACTTCGATATCCTTGTCGGACCCCACCCGTGACAGTTTTTTCTCCTGCAGCACCCGTAGCACCTTGGCCTGGGCGGCAAGACTCATATCTCCGATCTCATCCAGGAAAAGTGTCCCGCCGTCGGCCTGTTCGAACTTACCCTTATGCTGTTTTACGGCTGAGGTGAACGACCCTTTCTCGTGTCCGAACAGCTCACTTTCTATCAGTTCCGAAGGTATGGCGGCGCAGTTCACCTCTATGTACGGCAATGCGCTGCGGTTGCTGTTTCTGTACAGGCTGCGGGCCACGAGTTCCTTGCCGGAGCCGTTGGGTCCCGTGATGAGCACTCTGGCATCCGTGCAGGCAACCTTGTCTATCATTTCACGAACGCGCATCATTGCAGGTGACTTTCCCACCATATCCTGCCCGAAGACTTTCTTCTTGAGTACTTTGTTCTGGTTCGTCAGGTTGTTTCTCTCTCCCGCGTTCTTGATGGTAATGAGTATGCGGTTGAGGTCCAGTGGCTTCTCTATGAAGTCGAACGCTCCTTTCTTGATGCAGTCCACTGCGGTGGCAATGTCCCCGTGTCCGGAAATCATCACTACTGATGAATCGACACCTTCGGCCTGAAGTTTTTCAAGTACCTCCAGTCCGTCGGTCACGGGCATCTTGATGTCGCAAAAAATAATGTCGAAATGCTCTTTGAGAGCTAGCTCAAGGCCTTTGGCCCCGTCCTCGGCCGTCTCGACCTGGTGGCCTTCGTCTCCGAGAATCTCGCCGAAAGAATTACGGATGGCCCTTTCGTCGTCTATTATCAGAATGTTCATATTCCGTGGAGCATAGGGGGGTCGAACCCCTGACCTCCAGATTGCGAACCTGGCGCTCTACCAACTGAGCTAATACCCCTGATGAGTCCGCAAATTTAGCAAAAGTTTGGATTATTTCTTAACTTAGCGGAATGAATATTCCAGAAATCACCATAGCTGTGGACGGCTGCTCCTCTACAGGCAAGAGTTCGTTCTCCAGAAAGCTTGCATATAGACTCGGATTCATTTATCTCGATTCCGGAGCCCTGTACAGGGGAGTGACTTTGTTCGCGATGGAGCAGGGTTTGATATCTGCGGTCCACAATGATTCCGGGGATTTGTTCTATGAGGTAAGCCCCTTGTTGCAGCCGGCCCTTTCCGGACTTGAGCTTCATTTCGGACTTGACGGGGGCATCTTTATGGGCCCTCGCCGCATAGACAGGGAAATACGTTCGATGGAGGTTTCATCCAGGGTAAGCCCAGTCTCGGCTCTTGCGTATGTGAGGAATTATGTCGACGACAGGCTTCATTCGATGGCTGCGGGCGGTTCTGTGGTAATGGATGGCCGGGACATAGGTACGACTGTGCTGCCCGATGCGGAATTCAAAATATATATGACGGCTTCGGAGGAGGTCAGAGCCCGCAGACGTTACGAAGAGCTTAAGGCTTCTGGAAACTGTCTGTCCCTGGAAGAAGTTCTCTCCAATATCAGGGAAAGGGACCGGATTGACTCCAGCAGACAGACGTCTCCTCTAAGATGTCCTCCCGACGCTTTCGTGCTCGACAATTCTGATATGACCATTGAGGAGGAGCTTTTCTGGGCAGAGGGTGTTATAAGGGGCAAATTCAATATTTTGCGATGAAGGTTGACATTGACGGCAGCGCCGGCTTCTGCGGCGGTGTCATCCGCGCCATCTCCACGGCGGAAACCTATCTGGCCCGGCACGGAGGATGTATGTATTCTCTCGGATCTATAGTTCACAACGAAATGGAACTCGACCGTCTGGAGAATAAAGGGCTTTTCTCCATAGATCGTGAAGACCTCGCCAGTATGGGAGACGCTTCCGGAAAAGTGATTCTCATCAGAGCTCACGGCGAAGCTCCCGAGGTTTACGACAGAGTGGCGGACAGCGGTTTCACCCTTGTGGACTGCACTTGTCCTGTAGTACTCAGACTCCAGAAAGACATCAGGGATGCCTATGCCGGGCTAAAGGATTCAGGATGCGGCGGGTCAATAGTCATTTTCGGCAAGATAGGCCATCCGGAAGTCCTCGGCCTCGTAGGGCAGGTGGGAGGCGATGCGGTAGTGGTGGAGGACGTCCAGAGCCTCAGTTCGCAAGAAGTCCGTTCCTGCATCGATTTCTCATCAGATATCGAACTTTTCTCCCAGACCACAATGAGCCCCTCAGAATACGACCTGCTCAAGGATACTCTCAGGAAGATGATGGGACCGGGCGCAGTGTTGAATGCGCACGACACCATCTGCTCGCAGGTTGCCGGAAGACATACGAAACTCACCTCTTTCGCCCGTTCGCACGATGCCGTTCTGTTCGTCTCAGGGAAACACAGTTCAAACGGAAGGGTGCTCTCTGAACTTTGCCGTTCTGTGAATCCTCGTACCTTCAATGTGATATCGCCGGAAGAAATACGTCCGGAATGGTTCCTCCCCACAGACCGTGTCGGAGTCAGCGGAGCCACTTCCACTCCTCTCTGGCTTCTGGAAGATGTGGCCGAAGCGGTGGAAAATTTGCAATAATTCCCTCTTTTGCGTAAATTTGTACAATTTATAGTTTTTATATGGCAACAACAGCTGATTTCAAGAACGGTCTTTACCTCAAGTTCAACGAGAAGCCCTGTATGATAGTCTGGTTCCAGCACGTGAAACCCGGCAAGGGCCCCGCTTTTGTCAAGACCAAGCTACGCAATCTCGAGAACGGCAGAATACTCGAGAACACTTTCACCGCAGGCGCCAAGATTGAGACAATCGAGGTGGAGCGTCGTCCCTACCAGTTCCTCTATGCAGAGGATGATGGCTTCAACTTTATGCACGAGGAAACTTACGAACAGATTAAGCTCCCTAAGGAAGTTGTTGATAATTCTGACCTTATGAAGGACGGTCAGCACGTCGAGATGATGTTCGTAACCGGAGACGAGGAGCGCTGCCTCACTTGCGAACTCCCCACTTATGTAACTCTTGAGGTTACTTATTCCGAACCGGCTGTGAAGGGCAACACCGCATCCACTTCCGCCCTTAAGGAGGTTACTCTGGAGACAGGAGCCAAGATTATGGTTCCTCTGTTCATCAATACCGGCGATGTGATAACGGTCAATACTACCGACCGTTCATACGGGCAGAGGGTCTGAACTGACCCCGCTCGATACTGAGCTGCTGAATAAGATACGTGCTGTCCTTGCGGGCAACAAAGATTGTCACGTCAAATCTCTCGCCCCCGGCAATCATAGTGCCGAGGGCGTATTTCATATTGGAACGCCCGGCCGTGTGGGTGATGGTGAACTCTTTCGGGGGATATGAGGCGAAAAACGACTTGAATATCTGCCTTGCCTGTGTCTTGCTTGCCGGGCTCTCCTGCGAGATTACTGATACCTGAAGGTTGTCGGCGAACCACGCGGAAAGTGATTCCGCATCTCCCTTCCCCAGATACTTGCTGATGGGCGTGAAAACGTTTGTGTTGTTTATCTGGGCGGAGCAGACATTTCCTGCGGTCAGTAATACCAGCATAAGTGTCAATGTCTCAAATGTCTTCATCAGTTTCTCTCTTTTTCTTTGCCTAAAAAAATCTTTGCCAAAAATACTCTATCTTTTGTATATTTGCAAAGATATAGTGAAATGAGGATTACTCTTCTGGTTGTTGGCAGGACGGATTCCGGCTGGGTTTCCGAAGGTCTCGGTATGTATGTGGAACGTCTGAAACACTACGCTCCATTCACCCTTGCAGAAATTCCGGAACTCCGTAATGTCTCTGCCTTCAGCCGTGAACAGATTAAGGACAGGGAGGGTAAACTCATATTGGCAAAACTCAAACCTCAGGATTATGTGGTGCTGCTGGATGAGCACGGTACCGAGCACCGTTCTCTGGATTTCGCAGCTTCGCTTCAGGATAAGATTTCCAGAACAGGCCGGGATATGGTATTCGTGGTGGGAGGGGCCTATGGCTTTTCCTCTGCGGTAAGGACCCGCGCAGATTCTATGATATCTCTTTCCCGAATGACTTTTTCCCACCAGCTTGTAAGGGTGGTGTTCGCCGAACAGTTGTACCGTGCGTTCACGATAATGCACGGAGAACCTTATCACCACGAATGACAAAGAAATGATGTTGGAAAAATGATGGAAAAGAGAAGACTCAAAGACTTTTTTTCCGCCCTGTTGGCCCTTTCCGGTGTCTTGCTGTTCCTTGCAGCCATCTTCCTTTCGGATTCTCAGGGAGACGGCAACGCTGTGGCGCGCCGTCTTGAAAGAAGGGTGGAGCACCGTCTGATACTGCTCGATGACTGTATAGGCAACCCTTCTCTCCGTGTTCCCGAGGATATGGTGATTTACAGGTATGTGAATGACACTCTGTATTCCTGGAGCAACTCTTTCCCATTGCTCAACGACAATCTCAAAGGCCGTCTTGCAATCCAGAGACTAATGGATGCCAGAAGGAACTTCGTCGTTTCTCCGCTCGCTGAGATAACTGACAGCCTTGTCTTCTGCAATCTTGGAAACAAATGGTTTCTGGCCAAAAGCGTAACGGACGGATCTGCCAAGGTTGTGGCGGGAATAGCAATGGAAGAGAACCCCGAGCTGCATCTTGATGACAGGTATTCCTTAGTTCCACTCTCCAACAGTACGGGTATTCCGGTATCCATATACGGCAGACCTGCGTTCAAGGTCAGTTGCGAATCTCTGGCAGAAAACCGCAATCTCAACTCCGGCCTCATTTGGGCGGCTTTCGCATTGATTCTGACAGCGGCTTTCCTGTTTCTGGAATCGAAGCGCTGTCTTTTCAGATGCGTATCGGTCACCGTGTTGCTGCTTGTCCTTACCGCGTCAATGTATCTGTGGAGCAGAGACACAGGTCCCGGGGTAGAATGGATATTCTCTCCACTTCTCTATTCCGGAGGACCGATGTTCACCTCTCTGGGCTCGCTTCTGCTCATCAATCTGTTCATAATCCTGCCTGTCATCTCACTTTACCTTGTCCGCAGGAATCTCTCCGGGATAATAAGGAAGAAGTGGGCTGTGGTCTCCTGTCTCGTTGCCGGATTCCTTTTCTCAGCAGCTGTATGTGTATATGCCTTCCTGGCTCTGAAAAATCTTGTGATGAATTCCAATATTTCATTGGAACTCTTCAAGGTTGAGGACCTTTCGGTTTGGAGCTTCGTCGTGTATCTGTCATTCATACTGCTGCTGTTCTCAGTACCGCTCATCGCCCGAATGCTCCGTCCTGCGCTTTCTGTGCTGACCGGTTCCCATCCCGATGCCCTGTCCAACGCGGGAAGAATCGTGTTTGCGGCTCTGGTATCGTTATTTCTTGTCACGGAGACATCGGTGCTCGGATTCCGTAAGGAATGCGACAGACTTGAGGTTTGGGCGAACAGACTGGCAGTGGAGAGGGATATTATGCTTGAACTGTTTTTGATGGGACAGGAGCCCAACATTCAGGATAATATTTTTATTTCTTCATTGTCTTTCCTTGCCGATCAAGAGAACTATATCCGGAATATTATTGTCGAGAGATTTCTTTCTCCTGTGTCGAGAGATTACAACGTCACCGTTTATGTACTGAACGAGGATACTCCCAGACGACGTGTGCAGATGCTCAATTCGCGCATATCTTCCGGGGAACCTATAGCTGAGAATTCCCATTTCCTGTATTGCGAGACATCGTCAGGCCAGCCGCGCTATGACGGAGTCTTCGTGTTTATGCACCAAAAATATGGCGTGTCACGTGTCATCGTGGAGGTGCAACCGAGATCCTTAAGTCAGGAGAAAGGCTACCGTGCCCTCATCGGCACTTCCTCACCGGGGCGATTCGACATCCCCGACCAGTATTCCTTCGCCAGATACAAGGATAAGGCGCTGGTCAACTACAAGGGCAACTACGCTTATCCTTCCGTAATCTCCGCCGGTTTTTTCCCTGAAGCTTTCGATGGTACCGGTACCACGTTCAAGGCTGAGGGCTATCTGCATTTCGTCAACACAATCTCCGAACAGGAGTCTGTGGTCATTTCCCGCCCGGTGCTTTCTGTCTGGTATCATCTCGTAGCCTCCCTGTTCGTGGCCCTGCTCGCCTTCCTCATTGCCAGCCTTGCCGTAATCGGCAGTTCTGCACGCAAGACTGACCGAAAAGGCTACTTCAAGACCAGAATCAGCTGGCTGGTGATGATCTCCCTTTTTCTGACTCTGGTAACCCTTTCCGTCGCAAGTGTGGTTTATGTCTCCAACAGGAACGAAGACAATCTTCATAATCTGATGTCGGACCGTATTTCGTCCATTCAGGGGCTTATGGAGGAAGAGATGAATAATGTCCGGCCGGGAACTGCCGGCGGCGGCAGGATGGGTTGGATGAGCACTCAATTTCAGACTTCGGTGGAGACGGTGGCTTCCAATACGGATTCCGACATCACTCTGTATATGGGCGACGGCAAGCTTTCTCTGTCCACCTACAGGGATATGATGGAGGAGAATATGAACGGCACCCTTATCAACAGGACTGCTTTTGAAAATATTGTAATCAAAGGCAAGCGCTTCTTCATCCAGAAAGAGAAATATGAAGGGGTCTGGATTTATAATATGTATGCTCCTCTTTACGGTCCCAACAACAGGGTCAACTGGATAATGTGCACTCCATATACCGGGGGCGAGACCAGAGCGATGGAGACCGACACTTTGAGGCATATCTTCACCATCTTTACGATTTTCATCGCACTGCTCCTGCTTGCAAGATTCGCCCTCAACCAGGTTCTTGGCAGGATGTTCAAGCCCTTGAACGAAATGGGCAGAAAAATGGACCGCGCCGGTCTGGATTCTCTCGAGCACATTGAATACGGCAGAAAGGACGAAATCTCGACTCTCGTGGAGGCATACAACAGTATGGTCGATGAACTGTCGGAGAATTCCCTCAAACTCGCCCAGGCGGAGAGAGACAAGGCCTGGAGCGGAATGGCACGACAGGTGGCTCACGAAATAAAGAATCCTCTCACTCCAATGAAGCTGCAGGTCCAGAGACTGATGCGCCTAAAGCAGCGCGGAGACGCAGGGTGGCAGGAAAAGTTCGATGAGGTTTCGGCACTCCTTCTGGACCATATTGACATTCTCACCGATACTGCGAACGAATTTTCCACCTTTGCCAAGCTATATACGGAGGAGCCGACGGAATTCGATTTGGACAAGGTGCTCATAGAGGAGATATCGATGTTTGACAGTCACGATGGGGTTGAATTCGACTACATAGGTTTTGAAGGTGCCAGAGTCTCCGGTCCCAAGCCACAGCTTACGCGGGTTTTCGTTAATCTTATCAACAATGCCGTGCAAGCCGTCACCGGAATTGACGGTGCAAGAATAATTGTCTCTCTGCGCAATTCCACCAAAGATGGCTACTATGACATTGTAGTCGAGGACAACGGATCCGGGGTCGCCCCTGAAAACATAGAAAAGCTCTTCACCCCCAACTTCACCACCAAGAGCGGAGGCTCGGGTCTGGGTCTGGCAATCTCCCGCAGCATACTTGAGAAATGCGGGGCTTCCATCTCGTACGGACGTTCCTTCCAGCTCGGAGGAGCCTGTTTCACGGTCAGCTATCCGAGGTAGGAAAATAAACAAAGATTTCCTACCTTTGTCCGGTTTTTCAGGTTAGCAGTATGAATGTCTCCACGGCCGTTTTTGCAGGAAGCAGCACAAGAGTCACCGGGAAGCCGCAGAGGAATCTGCCGGAGTTCGCGTTCATAGGGCGTTCCAATGTAGGCAAGTCCTCTCTCATCAATATGTTATGCAGGAATTCCACTCTTGCCAAGACTTCCTCTACGCCCGGCAAAACCAAGCTCGTGAATCATTTCCTCATAAACGACAGCTGGTATCTGGTGGACCTTCCCGGTTACGGTTACGCCAAGGCCGACAGGAAGGGTCGCGAGGAGATTGCTGAGGTAATCAGAGATTACATAACGGGTTCGCCCGATCTTCAATTGCTTTTCGTTCTGGTGGATTCCAGACACGTAATCGGACGTATTGACCTTGACTTCATCGCCGAATTGGGAGAGCACGGCATCCCTTTCGCCATCATCTTCACCAAGTGCGACAAACAGGGGCCCAATGTCTTTGCCCGTACGCTCGAGGAAGACAAAGCCCTTCTTCTGCAACAGTGGGAGTCTCTTCCCGATATGTTCCTCAGTTCTTCTGAAAAGGGGACGGGGAGAGCCGAGATACTTGGATATGTGGAAAAAATCTTAAACAATATATAACAGTCATTTATGCTACACAGCCATCGTATGGAAGTATTCGCGTGCAGAGCTTCAAAAGACTTTGCCCGCAAGGTGATTGATTATCTCAACCGTACAATGTCCCCCGAGGAGGCTCCTTGCCATCTGGGAGACCTGGAGGTTACACCTTTCAGTGACGGTGAGTTCCAACCAATCTTCAAGGAGAGCGTGCGTGGAGCCACCGTATATATTCTGCAGTCCACAGTACCCCCTGCAGACAATTTGATGGAACTCCTGCTCACCATAGATGCAGCCAAACGTGCATCGGCCGACAAGGTAATCGCGGTGATGCCTTATTTCGGCTGGGCGCGTCAGGACAGGAAAGACCGCCCGCGAGTTGCAATAGGTGCCAAACTTGCGGCTAATCTCCTGAGGGCTGCCGGGGCTGATCGTGTTATGACCTGCGATCTCCACGCAGACCAGATACAGGGCTTTTTCGACATACCTGTGGACCACGTCTATGCGAGCAAGGTGTTCATCCCCTATATCCAGAGCAAGCATATTCCCGATTTGGCCATCGCTGCTCCCGACGTAGGCGGGGCCAAGCGTGCAAATGCTTATGCAAAGGCTTTGAGTGCCAATAATAATGAAGACTGCGGAGTGATTCTTTGCCACAAGACCCGTGAGAGGGCGAATGTGGTTGCGGAAATCAAAGCCATAGGTGAGGTGGAGGGCAAGAACATCATTATTGTGGATGATATGATAGACACTGCCGGCACTCTCTGCAAGGCTGCCGAGGTGCTTAAGGAGAAGGGCGCGAAGAGTGTCCGTGCCTGTGCCACCCACGGACTTCTTTCCGGTTCGGCGATTGAACGTATCCACGAATCCTGCCTTGAGGAGGTGTACATCACCGATACCGTACCTCATCCCGAACTTTCAGATGATCCGAAAATCAGAATAGTAAGTATGACAGAGGTTTTCGCCAGCATCATCAACAAGGTTTACAATTATGAATCCGTGAGTACGGAATTCATCTGCTGACATATTTCAATAATGAAAACTTTTCTCGTCGCCCTCGCCGTTCTTCTGCTCTGTGTTTTCGGAATGTGCTTCAACATCGTCTTCCGTGGCAGAGAATTTCCGAAATATGACGTCGGCTCGAACGAGGAGATGAAGAAGCGGGGCATACGCTGTTATAAGGACGAGGATGCCCTGCTGCACGGAAAACGCTGTACCGGCAATCACAGCGAAACCTGCAGGGATTGCAGTTTTTACAAGAAGGAATTATGAGTCTTCTGGCAATAGTCGGACGTCCCAATGTGGGCAAGTCCACACTTTTCAACCGCCTCGTCGGAATGAGACAGGCCATTGTCGACAATGTCTCGGGAGTTACACGCGACCGTCATTACGGCCGTTGCGAATGGTGCGGAAGGGAGTTTTCTGTGGTGGATACAGGAGGATACACCACCAACTCCGACGATATCTTCGAGAAGGCCATCCGTGAGCAGGTTCAGACTGCCATCGACGAGGCTGATGTCATTCTTTTTATGGTCGAGGCCGGGGTTGGGGTGACGGACTATGACGCTTCCGTGGCCGATGTCCTGCGCCGCAGCCGCAAGCCTGTGGTTCTTTGCGCCAACAAGGTTGACAACGGTGACAGGAGACTGGATGCTTTCGAGTTCTATTCTCTGGGACTGGGAGAATTGTACTGCATTTCCGCCGCCAATGGAGGCGGTACCGGAGACCTTCTTGACGCTGTTGTGAAACTTCTGCCGGAGGAGGATGAAATAGTGGATGACCCCTATGCCGGACTCCCGCGAATCACTGTCGTAGGCAAACCCAATGTTGGAAAATCATCTCTGACCAACGCCCTTCTGGGAGTAGAGAGAAACATAGTCACTCCGCTTGCCGGGACTACGAGGGATTCCATAGAAACTCACTACAATAAGTTCGGTCACGAATTTATGCTTGTGGACACCGCCGGAATACGCAAGAAAACAAAGGTGCGCGAAGATATAGAGTTCTATTCCGTGATGCGCTCCATCAGGGCCATAGAACATTCCGATGTCTGCTTGATGATGATTGATGCCACCACCGGTATGGAGGCCCAGGATATGAACATCTTCAACCTTATTGTCAAGAACCGCAAGGGTTGCGTGCTGGTTGTGAACAAATGGGATCTTTTCATCAAGGATTCCAATACTCTCAAGGAATACACCGAGGGCCTCAAGGCCCGTCTGGCTCCATTCGACGACATTCCCATCATCTTCACTTCGGTACTCAAGATGCAGCGTATCCAGGATGTGCTCGATGCCGCCGCGCTGGTGTGCGCCAATTATTCTGCCAAGATTCCCACAGCAAGGCTCAATGAAGTCCTTCTGCCGATCATAGAGGAGACTCCTCCTCCGGCTTGGAAAGGCAAGTACGTCAAGGTCAAGTATGTCACCCAGCTTCCGACCCGTTTCCCGTCCTTTGCGTTCTTCTGCAATCTGCCGCAGTACATCAAGGATCCCTACAAACGTTTCCTTGAAAACCAGTTGAGAGCGAACTTCAATCTCAAGGGTTGCCCCATACAGATTTATTGCCGTCAGAAGTGATACTTAGCGGGAGTGTGCCTTTCGCCAGAATTCAGCCGGATATCTGCTCCGGCTTTTTTTTGTTTTCCAAGAATTGTTATATTTACGAGAATCGGAGGTAATATGGGAATGCCAAAAAAGAAAATGATATACGAGGCCGACCCCTGGCTCGGCCGCTTCTCCGGAGACGTGGACAGACGTCACGACTTTATTCTGAAGACACTTGGGAAACTTGCCGGCAACGGTCCCTTGAGCTCTGCTGTGAACAACCATCTGTACTATCCTCTCCACCGTGAGAACGGGGAATGGATTATTCGGGAATGGGCTCCCGGAGCCACCAGATTATACCTTATCGGTGATTTCAACAACTGGAAACGCAGCGAGGGCTGGGCGTTCAAGCCTGCCGGTCAGGGAAACTGGGAACTTCGGGTTCCGGATTTTATGATCCGCCACGGAGAACTTTACAAACTCTGGATTGAGTGGACCGGAGGTGGTGCGGAGCGTATTCCGGCGTATGTGAGGAGGGTTGTCCAAAACCCGGAAACAAAAGTGTTCAGCGCTCAGGTCTGGGATGTCGCCCCCTATGAATGGAAGCACAAGGGTCCCGGGAAACGTGTGTCTCCGATGATTTACGAGTGTCACATCGGAATGAGCTCGGAAGATGAAAAAGTATCCACTTTCGATGAGTTCCGCCGTACTGTCCTTCCGAGGGTCAAACGCCTTGGTTATGACACCCTTCAGATTATGGCGCTTCAGGAACATCCCTACTACGGTTCTTTCGGCTATCAGGTCTCGAACTTCTTCGCTCTCAGTTCCAGATTCGGCACTCCGGAGGATTTCAAGGCTCTGGTGGACGATGCCCATTCCAAGGGAATAGCCGTCATTATGGATATAGTTCACAGCCATTCCGTCAGCAACGAAGCTGAGGGTTTGAGCCGGTTTGACGGCAGGGAGGACCTGTACTTTTATGCAGGACCTCAGGGACACCATCCGGCCTGGGGCTCGAGGTGCTTCGATTACGGCAAGGACGAAGTCAAGTATTTCCTGCTTTCCAACTGCAAGTTCTGGCTTGAGGAATATCATCTGGACGGATTCCGTTTCGACGGAGTCACCAGTATGCTCTATTGGGATCACGGACTGGAGAAGGATTTCGGAGACTATGCTCTGTATTTTGACAACGGAGTGGACGAGAATGCTGTATGTTATCTGGCACTGGCGAATATGCTTGTACACGAGATCAATCCGAATGCGATAACCATTGCGGAGGATATGAGCGGAATGGCCGGGCTGGCCGCCCCTTTCGAGTGCGGGGGAGTGGGATTCGATTTCCGTATGGCGATGGGGATTGCCGATCATTGGATCAAGTGGATCAAGGAGCGCCGGGATGAGGACTGGAGCCCGGGCGAAATGTGGTACGAGCTTACCAACAAGAGGATAGACGAGAAAACTGTATCCTATGCCGAGTGTCACGACCAGGCGCTTGTTGGAGATAAGACCATAATTTTCCGGCTGATGGACAAAGAAATGTATTTCGGGATGAGGACTGATTCCCTCAACGTGACGGTGGACAGGGGTGTGGCTCTCGTAAAATTGATAAAACTCCTTACCGCGGCAACGGCCGGCAACGGCTATCTCAACTTTATGGGCAATGAGTTCGGTCATCCGGAATGGATAGATTTCCCGCGAGAAGGGAACGGCTGGTCATTCAAATATGCCCGCAGGCAGTGGAGCCTTCCCTCCGATTCCAACCTGCGCTACAGACTTCTGGAAAACTTCGATTCCGCGATGATTCATTTCCTCAGAAAATACAGGATTCTCACATCGGCACCGGAACTTCTTGTTGCCGACGAAGACAAGAAAGTATTGATATTTATGAGGAAAAACTGTATCTTTGCATTCAATTTCAACGCCTCCGCGTCTTTTGACAATTACGGGTTTTCGTCTCCTTCGGGAGACTATGTGCTGGAGTTCTGTTCAGATGAGGCCGGATTCGACGGTTTTTCCCGTCTGGCAGCCGGAGAGAAGCACGTGGCGGTGTCAGGGAAATCTCCCAACGGTAACCAATTATATGACCACACTCTATTTCTGTATCTGCCTTGCAGATGCGCATTGGTGTTGAGAAAACAAAGCTGATATGGCATTTTTGAAATTCAACAAATCCGAGCTCGTGAACCTCGGCTATTCTCTCAGGAGAGAGATTCTTGGATCCAACAAGACAGGAGCCTATTGCAACACTTCGATTGTGGGTTGCAATACCAGACGCTATCACGGCTTGCTTGCTGTCACTCTGGATCGTTTCGGAGGCGACAGATATCTCCTTCTCTCCACCCTGGATGAAACTTTGTCCGTGAACGGCAAGCAATTCAATCTCGGCATCCATTGCTACGGAGACAGCTACGAACCCCGCGGGCACAAATATGTGGTTGACTTCGATGCCAATCCTGTGCCTCAGATCACTTACAAGATAGGGGAGATATTGTTCCGCAAGAGTCTTCTGCTGGCCCAGGACAAGGATCAGGTTCTCATAAAATACGAACTCCTTCAGTCTTCCGGTCCTGTCTCTATGCAGCTGAAACCTTTCCTTGCCTTCCGTAATGTACACGACCTGACCCATCAGAACGGTGATGCCAACACCAACGGAGTGGAGATAGAGAACGGAATGGCTTTCAGGATGTATGCCAATTTCCCCAATCTCTGCCTGCAGCTTTCGGACAAGAAGGCCGTGTTCACTGACAGACCCTGTTGGAACAATGGTATCACATATTCTGAGGAATACCGCAGAGGATTCGACTGCACCGAGGACCTTTTCGTTCCGGGGTATTTCGAGTCAGTGATGAAGCCCGGCGACAGCCTTGTTTTTTCCGCATCCATTATGCAGGAGATTCCTTCGGAGTTCAAGAGGAAATTTACAGCTTCCATCAGGAACAAGGGCCAGGCATCCGACTATCGTGACCAGCTCCGTCGCTGTGCCAACCGTCTTGTCACAGACCATAATGGACGCAAAAAGATCAACGCCGGGTTCACCTGGATGTATACCGGGCTTCTGCGCGAGACTCTGCAGGCTCTTCCGGGGCTTGCCCTCTATGGACTGGATGATTCCCGGCAGTTCGAGGAGATACTGGACAATCTGATTGCGGATGAACAGGAGCGCCTTTTCCGTCGCACGACACAGGTTGAGGCACCTCTGTATCTGGCCAACGTGCTCCAGTCATACATTGAATACGGGGCTGATCCTAGGAGGGTATGGGAGAAATATGGTATCATAATGCGTGGTATTATAGAGAGTTACCTTCCAGGAGAACGCCACGAGGTGGCAATGCATCCAAATGGTCTGCTCTGGGCTCAGGCGGACGGGGTGGCTCTCTCCTGGATGAATGCTTATGTGAACGGCAGACCTGTCACCGAGAGAGCCGGATATCAGGTGGAAACCAATGCCTTCTGGTATAATGCCGTATGTTTTGTGATAGAGATGGAGAGCAGTTACGGTTCCAGAAAGAGTCAGTTCGTAACACGCTGGAAACAGACTGCGGAACTGATAAAGGAAAACTTCCAGAAACTGTTCTGGAATCCATCCAGAGGGTGTCTTGCCGACTATGTCGACAATTCAGGGCAGCATATGGAAATACGTCCCAACCAGATATATGCCGTATGCGTGAAATATTCCCCTGTAGATGAAGAACTTGTTCCCTCCATACTGAAGGTGGTGGACAATGAACTCGTTACGTCCAGGGGCATCAGAACTCTTTCACCCCGGGATTTGAACTACAAGGGGGTATATGACGGAACTCAGATTGAACGTGATCTTGCTTATCACAACGGATGCACCCGTCCTTCACTTCTTGCTCCGTACGTCGACATTTCCTTCCGCGTGAAGGGTTCTTCTTTCTGGAAACGTGCTGAGTGGCTCGTAGAAGGATTCTATGAAGACCTCAACAAACACGGTGTCGGAGCATTTTCGGAATTATATGACGGCGATCCCCCGCACGAGCCTCACGGAGCGATTTCTTCCGCTCTCAGTACAGCCGGGCTTCTTTCGGTGGAGCGTCTTCTCGATAAATACAAGGAGGATTAGACTATGAGAGTATTAATGTTCGGATGGGAGTTCCCGCCGCATATAGCGGGAGGTCTCGGGACGGCGTGCAAGGGAATAGTGGAAGGTTTGGCGCACAATGGGGTGGAGACACTCTTCGTGATGCCGAGTGCAAGCGGAGATGAAGACCAGTCCTGCACCACCATCATCAATGCCAGCGACGTTGCAACAGAGGAGATGTCCACTTCCGTGGATGAGTTCATTGACAAGGTCAACTATATCAAGATTGATTCCGGAATGGTGCCTTACATAGATCCTTCGGACTATGAGAGGGTTGTCGAGGCTGAACAATACCGCCACAGCGAGGAGTATCGTCTGCGCTTCGGCAACAAATATCAGTTTTCCGGCAAGTACGGAGCCAATCTTCTGGAAGAAGTGGCCCGATATGCCACTGTTGCCGGTACCATTGCGATGCAGAACAAGGATCGTTTCGATGTGATTCACGCTCACGACTGGTTGACCTATCTGGCCGGGATCACTGCAAAGGAAGTGTCCGGAAAGCCTCTTGTCGTCCACGTTCACGCGACTTCCTTCGACCGTGGCACCGATGATATGGTGGACAGCCGTGTTTTTGCAATAGAAAAGAGGGGGATGGAGGTGGCCGACCGTGTTGTCACTGTCAGTGACCTTACCCGCAATATAGTCATCAACCGCTACGGCATTGATCCGGCCAAGGTGATCACCGTTCACAATGCAGTGGATTTCAGTGGCCGCGAAAATCTTCAGATTGACAGAGGAGTAAAAGACAAGGTGGTTACTTTCCTCGGGCGCATCACTTTCCAGAAGGGACCGGAGTATTTCATCGAAGCTGCCGCCAAGGTGCTCAAGCGCACATCCAATGTGCGTTTCGTAATGGCCGGCAGTGGAGATATGATGATTAAGGCCATACGTCAGGTCGCTCGTCTGGGCATATCGGACCGTTTTCATTTCACGGGTTTTCTCAAGGGGCAGGAAGTCCGGAAAATGTTCGCCCTGTCAGACGTTTACATAATGCCTTCCGTATCGGAACCCTTCGGCATTTCGCCTTTGGAGGCGATGCGGTCCAATGTTCCTTCCATCATTTCGCACCAGTCCGGAGCAGCCGAGGTTCTCAAGTATGCTCTCAAGGTGGATTTCTGGGATGTGGATGCTCTTGCCGATGACATCTATGCACTTCTGCAGTACCCTTCCCTCGCGGAATTCGCCACAAAGCAGGGTTATGAAGAAGTGAATCAGCTCAAGTGGAACGGTGCCACCGCGAAACTCAAGGACATTTATGAATCAATTGCAAAATAAGATATGAACAAGTCAATTTGTCTGTATTTTCAGGTGCATCAGCCCACCAGACTCCGCCTTTACAGGTTCTTTGATATCGGTAAGGATTCGCACTATTATGACGATTACAACAACAGGACAATACTCAAGAGGATAGCTCAGAGATGCTATCTTCCGATGAATGCCATCATCCTGGATGCTATAGAGAAGAATCAGGGTAAATTCAAGATTGCCTTCTCCATCTCCGGATCCGCGCTCGAGCAGTTTGACCGTTACGCCCCCGAAGTGCTTGACAGTTTCAAGCAGCTTGCCGCCACCGGCTGTGTCGAGTTCCTCTGCGAAACTTACAATCATTCCCTTTCTGCGCTCGGAAATCAGCAGGAGTTTGCCCATCAGGTGAACAAGCACAAGGCAGCCATCGAGCATTGCTTCGGCTTCACACCCACCACATTCCGCAATACGGAGCTGATATATTCCGATAGCATAGGTTTGCGTGCCTATGAATTGGGTTTCAAGACAATCCTGACGGAAGGAGCCAAGCACATAATGGGTTGGAAGAATCCTAACTATGTCTATGTCAATGATATGTGCGAAGACCAGAAAGTCCTTTTGAGGAATTATGGTCTCAGCGACGATATAGCTTTCCGTTTCTCCGACAGGGCTTGGCAGGAATGGCCGCTGACTTCGGAAAAGTATGTGGACTGGCTGGAGAAGTCAGAGGGCGATGTCATCAATCTTTTTATGGACTATGAAACCTTCGGCGAGCATCAGAGCGAGAATACAGGAATACTCGAATTTATGAAAGCTTTCCCCGGTGCGGTGCTCTCTTCAGGCAGGCTCGATTTTGTCACCCCTTCGGAGGAAACTGCCCTGTATGCCCCTGCCGGTGAGATTTCCGTGCCACAGCCAATCTCCTGGGCCGATGAGGAGAGAGACCTCACGGCTTGGCTCGGCAATGAACTGCAGCAGGATGCGTTCAACAAACTTTATGATTTGGAAGAGAAACTCTCCATTCTGGACAGCGAGGAACTATGGACTGACTATGGCCATCTTCAAGAGAGCGACCATTTCTATTATATGTGCACAAAGTTCTTCTCCGACGGGGAGGTTCACAAGCGCTTCAACCCATACGACACACCTTATGAAGCATTCATTAATTATATGAATGTCCTCAGTGATTTCATAATACGCGTAAACAACAAGCTCGAAGAAAAATAAAGACAATAAAAAAATAAAGACAAAAGATGTATTCAAGCATAATTGAAAATCCCGTGTGGAGGAGCGTGATGGTTACACGCCATCTTCCCGAACAACTTTCCGGTCTGGAGAAACTCTGCAAGAACCTTTGGTGGTGCTGGAATGACAATGCGAAGTCGCTGTTCAAGACAGTGGATGCCGACCTTTGGCACAAGTCAGGCCATAACCCTATGGAAATTCTTGACAAGGTAAGTCTCAAAAGGTATAACGAACTTGCTTCAGATCAGTCTTTTCTGGACAGTCTTTCGTCCGTGATGGCTGAATTCGACACTTATATGGCGGCAAAGGCCGAGAGGAAGAATCCTTCGATAGCCTATTTCTGTATGGAATACGGTCTGGACAGTTCTCTCAAGATTTATTCGGGAGGGCTTGGTATTCTGGCGGGAGACTACCTCAAGGAATCTTCTGATATGAATGTGAATATGACGGCAGTCGGCCTGTTCTACAGGTACGGTTACTTCACCCAGAGAGTCACTTCGCAGGGCAATCAGGTTGCGGAATATGATGCACAGGATTTTCTCAAGACTCCCGCCGAACCGGTGCTGGATGAAAACGGAGAATGGCTCACCATCAATATGGATATGCCGGGCAGGAAGATGTATGCCAGAGTATGGAAAGTGGCGGTCGGACGGACAGACCTTTATCTCCTCGACACCGATTTTGATGCCAATCTTCCCGAAGACCGTCAGGTGACCCATCATCTTTACGGAGGAGACTGGGAGAACCGTCTCAAGCAGGAAATTCTCCTCGGTATCGGTGGTGTGCGTGCCCTGAGGGCACTTGGAATCAGATCCGACATCTATCATCTCAACGAGGGTCACGCGGCCTTTGCCGGGATGGAGAGAATGCGCGAATATATCCAGAACGATCATTTCTCATTCTTCGAAGCGCTTGAACTTGTCAGGGTTTCCGGCCTTTTCACAACGCATACACCGGTTCCTGCGGGTCACGATGCCTTTTCTGATGAGCTGATGGGACGCTATATGGGACAGTTCCCGCAACTCCTGGGCGTGGATTGGAGGAGAATGATGTCTCTGGGCAAAATCAATCCCGACGATTGTCAGGAGAAGTTTTCGATGAGTATTCTGGCTGCAAATCTCAGTCAGAATGTCAACGGTGTGTCCAAACTTCACGGAAAGGTGAGCCAGGAGATACTGTCCAATATGTATCCCGGATATTTGCCCGAAGAACTTTTTATCAGCTATGTCACCAACGGAGTGCATTATGACACCTGGGGTTCCAAGCGTATGAAAGCCCTTCAGGCCAAAGTGTTCGGACCCGACTTCAAGACCCATCATTACGACAAGTCCTGCTTCAATGGAATATACGATGTGGCAGACGAAGACATCTGGTCCGTGAGGCTGCACGTGAAGCGCGAACTCATCCGATATATGAACGAGAGGCTCAATGACCCGCAGATGAG
>DCIN01000047.1:64671-68434 GCA_002315815.1 Bacteroidales bacterium UBA1725
ATAGGATTCGCCCGCCGCTTCGCCACATACAAGAGGGCTACGCTGCTGTTCCGCGATCTGGACAGGCTCGATGCAATAGTGAACAATCCCGAGCGTCCTGTGCAGTTCCTTTTCGCCGGCAAGGCGCATCCTGCAGACGGTATGGGTCAGGACCTGATTAAGCAGATTATTGAAATCAGCAAGCAGGACCGTTTCCTCGGGAAGATAGTCTTCATCCCCGGGTATGACATCACTCTGGCCAAACGTCTCACTCAAGGTGTGGACGTATGGCTCAACAACCCCACACGTCCGCTGGAGGCTTCCGGCACTTCAGGAGAAAAAGCTGCGATGAACGGTGTGATGCATTTCTCCGTCCTCGACGGCTGGTGGGTGGAGGGCTACAAGGAAGGAGCCGGCTGGGCGCTTCCCCTCGAAAGCACCTATGATGATGAGCAGTATCAGAACGAACTTGATGCCGCCACCATTTACGCTACTATAGAGAATGAGATTGCACCCGCCTACTATGACAGAAAAGACAGCAAGGATTATTCTGGACAATGGATATCCTATATAAAGAACACCATAGCTCAGGTTGCCAGTGAATTTACGACCAATCGTATGCTCACGGACTATTGCGAAAGGTTCTACGAGCCGCAATACAGGCGCAGTCTCAGTCTTAATGCTGACAATTGCCGGCTTGTCCGTGAACTGGTCCAGTGGAAAGATCGTTTCATTTCAGAATGGGGCAACATCAGAATCGTGTCTTTCACCTGTCCGGACGCATCATACGTGCTCAGTCAGAAAAATGAACTCTGCAGTGAGGTCAGACTCGACCTTGGACGCATAAAACCCGAAGATGTGGGAGTGGAGATGCTTTTCACATTCAGCGACAAGAAAGGCAAATTGCACATCCAGGAGCGTATCGAACTCGCACTGGTGTCCAGCGAAGAAGGAGTGGCCACCTTCAGGGCCACAGTGTTGCCCGAAAGAACCGGAATGTATGAGGTCGGCACCAGAATCTTCCCCAAGAATCCTCTGTTGCCTCACCGTCAGGATTTCCCTCTGGTGAAATGGCTGTAGCCTGCACCGGCTTTTTTGACGGAGTCCACCTCGGGCACCGTGCAGTGATAGAGACTCTGGTCAGCGTTGCTCACCAACGTGCTGACGAGAGTCTCGTCCTCACTTTCTGGCCCCATCCCAAGGTTGTGCTCGAAAGCGGGGATGCTCCGATGCTCCTTTGTTCACTTGAGCAAAAGAAGGAAATGCTTTTCTCTCTTGGAGTGGACAGGGTTGAGGTTATGCCCTTCACAAGAGAATTCTCTTCCCTTACTGCCCTGGAATACCTCGAAATGATACGTTCCCGATTCGGTGTGAAACTGCTTGTGCTTGGGTATGACAGCCACATCGGCTCCGATATGAAAGACCCTGCAGGCATTGCCGCACTGTGCTCGTCCATAGGGGTGGAGAGTCTTGTCGTGCCGCCTGTCAATCTGGACTCTGAGGCCATAAGTTCCACCAGAATACGTCGTGCTCTGATTGATGGGGACACTGAGACTGCTGACCGGATGCTCAGATGAGTTGCGCCCAATTTTTTTCCCTGCTTTGGCTTTTTTCCGGAGAATTGCTATATTTGCACAGGTGAGGGTTCTGTCAGGAGACAGGACTCCTTTTTAATTCATTTTTTATGGCAGAAGTACATTATATGAGCCAGGAAGGCCTGGACAAAATCAAGAAGGAACTCGCGGAGGCTCTTGCCCAACGTCCCGTCATTTCTGCGGCTATTGCGGAGGCAAGGGAGAAAGGGGATTTGTCCGAGAATGCGGAGTATGAGTCGGCCCGTGAAGCACAGGGTCTGCTCGAATTGAAGATAGCCAATCTCCAGAATATGGTGGCCGGCGCCAAGGTTCTTGACAGTTCACAACTCGGAACTGACAAGGTTCAGATGCTGAACAGGGTAAAAGTGGAGAATCTTCTTATGCACAAGGAAATGGAGTTCACCATTGTTGGCGAGAGCGAAGCTGATTTTTCCAACGGGAAGCTTGCGGCCACCACACCCATCGCCAAGGCTCTTATGGGTCACGGAAAAGGTGATGTCGTTGAGGCTAAGGTGCCTTCGGGAATACTCAAGTTCAAAATTCTGGACATTTCATTCTGATGGCTACAATTTTCACGAAAATTGCGAAGGGAGAGATTCCTTCGTACAAAGTGGCGGAGAACGATGAGTTCTACGCCTTTTTGGATATAAGTCCGCTTGCTCTCGGACATACCTTGGTAATTCCCAAGAACGTGGAGGACGATTACATCTTCAATCTGGATGCCAGCAGTTATGAGGGACTCTGGGCTTTTGCCCGTAAGGTGGCCATCGCCCTGGGACGCGCCGTCCCGTGCAAGCGGGTGGGAGTCGCCGTACTTGGTATGGAGGTTCCTCATACGCATATCCATCTTGTTCCCCTTCAGTCGGAGGGGGATATGGATTTCCGCAAGGAACGTCCCCAGATTTCAAAGGAACAGATGGCCCTCACCGCAGCGGCCGTATTTGCAGAATATGAAACATTATAGGATAATCTTCGCGCTTGCAACTGCAGCGCTCCTTCTCGGCTCTTGTGCCCCGAAGGCCCGTATCAACGGGAAAATCACAGGTATGGGAAAAGACAGGCTCGTGGTCAGCTGCTTGGATATGAACGTGGTTTCCGTTCTGGACACCATTACTACCAAGTCTGACGGTTCGTTCTCCTACAGCCTTGATATTCAGAAAGGACAGCCTGAATTCTTGTATCTCTACAAGGGGGAAACCCGCATTGCTTCACTTCTTCTGGCGAGCGGAGAGACAGTCAAAGTGATCTCTGATACTCTGGGCAACTATGAGGTAAGCGGTTCTGAAGAATCACAAAAACTTCAGGAAGTGGAGAAACGCTACTCTGATTTTCTCCGGGAAATGTCCGACAATGCATCGGACCCGCAGGCACTCGGGAAGATATACCTTGCCCATTACCGTGAGTGTGTCAAGTATGTGATGGCTAACACCAAGTCTCTCACAGTCATTCCCGTACTCTACGAGAAACTCTCCGACGAATACCCTGTGTTCTTCCAGACCAACGATGCCATCTTCTTCCGCAATGCGCTCGACTCTCTGAAGGAAAGCTATCCTGAATCCCGCTATGTCAAGGCTCTGGAGCAGGAGACAAATGCCAGAGTCAAGACTATGATAGTGAATACTGCGTTGGAAAACGCTCCCGTCAGCTCCATCCCCGATGTCAGTCTTCCCGATATGAAGGGGCGGAAGGTTTCTCTCTCGTCATTGGATTCCAAGGCTATTCTGATTCATTTCTGGGATTCCTCCGATGCGGTTCAGAAGATGTTCAACGTGGATGTTCTCCTTCCTCTCTACAATGAGTTCCATTCTCGCGGATTTGAGATTTTCTCAATTTGTCTGGATACCGACAAGGCAGGATGGGGAAGCGTCGTGACAGCTCAGAAACTCCCCTGGATCAACGTCAATGACGGAAAGGGTGCTGCCTGTCCGGCAATGGCATTGTACGGAGTCAGCAAACTGCCAACGTCCTTGCTCGTAGTGGACGGAGAACTGGTTACTTCAAATACCTCCAATATCAACGGCGCTGCTTCCTTGAAGAGCGAGCTGCGCAGAATCCTTCAGTGAAACAAATCACGTTGGGATTCTTTTTAGTGAAGCGAAAAAAATAAGTTACCAAAGATTGTCGAGTATTTTTGAGGATGTTTTTCACTTGGAAGAAGGAGTGTAGCGGGCTACACGACTGATGAGAAG
>DCIN01000030.1:0-183 GCA_002315815.1 Bacteroidales bacterium UBA1725
AGTCAAGTCTCATTACCCGTACCGGCTTATCTCCTCCAACTTCAAGGTTCGGGCACAAAACTTCCCTTCCGGTATCTACGAAACCGCATTTCTCCATTACCTTTCCCGAAGCAGGATTCTCCGGGAAATAGTCTCCCCAAAGGACGAAGAATCCCTTCACGTTGAAGCAATAGTCAATCACCG
>DCIN01000030.1:284-729 GCA_002315815.1 Bacteroidales bacterium UBA1725
ACGATGCCGGAAGGTATCCGACACATCCTATTGCCTCCCCTGTCTCCTTCAGTTCAACAGCCCACGTCCCTTCGCCGGAGAAAACCTCGCGGATAATCTTCAGACTCTCTTCCACACTCTTATGTGGCGACCACCCGGCACGGGGGCCCACCTCGGGATCGGAGGCATACTTGAACAGAGCCTCCGCATCACTGTCCCTCCAGGGACGGAGTATGAGTCTTTCAGTTTCCACTGTTCTGAAGAAGTTGCTTCAAAGCCCGGGCAAGCTGGTCCGGGCAACTGGTACCGCGACCGCCACAATCAATTCCTTCAAGGCGGCTTATCACATCATTGACTTTCATTCCGGCAACCAGGGCCGCAATCCCGGTAGTATTACCGTTACATCCTCCCGTGTATCTGACAGCTCGAAGGATATCCCCGTCAATAACGATATCTATCTGTCTGG
>DCIN01000030.1:739-3524 GCA_002315815.1 Bacteroidales bacterium UBA1725
CACACCATCCCACATGTAGCAACTGATGCTTTCCTCTCCCCTGTATCAGAGGTGTAATCACAAAGAATCTTTACGTCAAAACTATCCATCTCTATATTTTGAGATACGAAGATAGCGAATATTTTTGGGGCGATTATGCGTGAAATGTGTTAAATTTGAACATCTCCGACTAATTCATCGTAAGATTTATTATCTGGAGATGTATAGAATACACAGAGGCAAACACATCATATTAACAGGAGAAAAGATATATCATCGAAGCTATGGAAGCAACAGATACCAATGAATTAATCACGGAAATACATAACAGAGTCTCAAATATAAACCACTTCTATGGGAATTTTTAACTTTTTCAACTCAAAACCCCAATCCTCAGAGAACGGGATAGGAAAACAGGAATTTGAACAGTACATCAATGTCCTCTTTTCACTCAGAAAAGCTTTCGCTTCTTCAAAGAGCCTTGCCGGGACAGGTCAAGGCAGATCCGAAAAAATGGTCAGTGTTACTACGTCATACATATGTATCCTGATTTACTATTATGAAAACGTTTATCATTATGGCACAGCCAATCAGTTCTTCAGCAGCGACAGCGACTTCTCTCACTATGCCCAGGTCGGTATTGCTCTCTTGAACCCTTCTCAAAGGTCTCAGGTTGTAGCCGGGTTGTCTTCAAACTGGGCTGATCTGATGGTGACTATTAATCTTCTTACCATGGACCCGAGTGTAGCTGATACAATAATCGGGATAATGCCGGAGTTGAAGAATATGAATAACTTTTTTTGCCGACTGAAGTAATTCGTCAGACTATTTCAAGATAGCCCTTTATTCTAGGATTCTATATCCGGAAGCTATTGCAGATCTGCAATACTTCCGGTATTTTTGTTATTGCTGACGAGAATTATTCTGAAAAAAGTTGCAGAAGATATGTAAGATTCCCTACCTGTTGATGAATAACTAGGTAAAAGTATCCTTAGTATCGGAAACTGAATTGACCGATTGATGTCGATCTGGATTCAGTATATCCGTTCGACTATTTTTGCACTGACCAAAATTTCTAGTTTCAGAAACGCTGGAAATCATTAAAAAGAAGCGCAGCCAAGGACGGCTGCGCGAAGGTGCCACGCAAACGGTGGCTAAGCAAGCCCCAGTACAGAACCGTACCGGGAATACAAATATACAAAATTCCCGTCAGTATTCCAGCCGGCGCAGCTTGACATACTCCCACGAATGAATTCGTTGGATTCTCAGGTGGCTAGCGCCCCTTGCCGAGCAGGCTCGGTCTTACGGGGACTCCCTGACGAGGCAATGCCCTGCCTCAATATATTTATCGCTGCGTTCACATCCCTGTCATGATGAGTTCCGCAGACAGGACAGGTCCACGACCTGTCGCTTAACGACAAAAGTTCATGGACATACTTACATACGTTACAGGTCTTGCTCGACGGGTAGTACCTGTCAATCTTCACAACCTGACAGCCGTACTTCGATGCTGTATGCTCCAGCTTCTGAACGAACGCTCCGAAAGCAAGGTCGGACATCTTACGTCCCCACAGACTGCTCATACCCGCCAACTGCAGGTCTTCGACGCAAAGAATATCGTAACTCCTGCATAGCTCGTGTGAGAGCTTCCACTGCCAGTCGTCACGCTTGTTCGTGATGTCTTCATGGACGCGGTCAAGGGCGAGCCTTGCCGCCTTGCGGTGGGAGGATCCTTTCTCACACTTAGACAGACGGCGTGAAGCCCGGCGAAGGTTGCTCAGACGATTCTTCAGGAACAGCGGATTCTCAATCCTCTTTCCGTCTGACATTGTGAGATAGGTCTTCAGGCCAAAGTCCATACCTACGGATGCACCATCGTGTGACTTTCCGTAAGAATGTGCGACAGCATCCGTGACGACATACAGATAGTAGTCGCCAAGATGCGAACGCTTGATTCGGACTTGCTTGACATTTCCTTCGTAAGGACGTGAGAACGAGAACTGGAAATGCTGCTTTATGGAATTGACCACGAACACGTTCGCATTAAGCTTGTATCCTCCCTGCTTCCAGACGATGCTGGAGAAGTCGGATGCACGCTTGAACTTCGGAGGACGCTTGCTCAGATGCCTGAAGAACCTCTGATACGACTCGTCGAGACGTTCAAGGATTTCCTGAGCGCTCTGGCTGTGCAGACGGCAACGGGTGATGCGTTTCGCGAAGTGCGCTTTCATCCTTGCGCAGGAGCAGTACTTGCCGTACAGCGAGTAGTACCTTTTCTGCAGAGCAAGGGCGTGATTCCATACGAAACAGGCCTCCCGCAGCATCGCGTCTATCTTGCGGTTGCGCTTGGATCGGTACAGCTTGTATTCGTATGTCAGCATACTCAAATATACTGAAAATTATTCACTTATGGAAGCGAATGCGGGCGCTTTCATATATCATAAAATAAGGCCAGTGCACGCGTGCACCAGCCCGTTTTTCATTACATCTCGAATTGAAGATTCTCTTCCAGGTCCAAGCGGGTGATCTGCGAAGCCATTATCTCGGACATCGCTCTTTCGACGCCGTCCTCGCCGGTGTATCTCTGGTTCCGGATACGTCCCTTAATCTCAACCTTATCACCCTTCGAGAGCCTGTCAAGGTCAATCTTAAGAGTCTTTTCGAAGCCTACTACGTGATGCCACGTGGTCTCAATAATTACGGACTGATCTACCTGACTCTTATATGCATAGTTGGTCGCAACGGTCATGTTTACAATCCTGGTATCAGCCATATTGCTGACACGGACATTTCCTACGATACCCCT
>DCIN01000042.1:0-26286 GCA_002315815.1 Bacteroidales bacterium UBA1725
TCAATTTTATATGTCAATCTACATTATTTCCAGCACAAATATACGAAAGTTGCGGTAAAACAATAGCAATTTCTCGATAACTGACCTTTCTTGAATCCAACGACTTCACATATTTACCTTGGCGGCACCGTCCTCGGCTCTTATGCTGTAATCCCGGCCCTATGTATATGAGGGCCGGGATTATCGGATTACATAATAATACCAACAGGATGTAAGACCTGATGGTGTTTTCTGTCTATCATTTGGATGGATATGCTTGACGGCTCACGAATACATTCTATGTCGTAGTGGCGGAAGCAGTGATGTCAATGATGCGGCCATTCTTGACTGTAATTATTAAAAGATTGTCAAGAATCACTACATATCTATATAATGTGCATCCATCTTCGACCCATTTGTCGCTGAAATATTTCGTCAATTTGCCCGTCACGCTCTCCGGATCACCAACACCAATGCCTCCGCTGATGAATTTGGTCATCGCTCGGGGCTTGGTGCTCCCAAAACCAAACTCAGCAACTTTATTGCCCACTAAATGTATGGTGACATCATCTTTAAACTCAAAATATTCTATAAATATATTATCATCATTCATTTGAGAAAGGTATCGAGTTGGCTGCCCATACTTCGCAATCAACTGGGATTTGGTGTATGTGTCCCATAAGGATATTCCGTCTATATCCTGGGCATTTGCGGCTATCCCTGTGAAGAGCAATGCTGCCGCGAGTAGAAATTTTACTATTTTCTTCATAATGATCTGTTTTATTGATACATTCCGGATGAAGTTGTAAATTGACTCACATCCAACCAGGACTTGTCATCACAATCGACTTTTTCAAACTTGGCAGATGTAACCTTTTTGCCATCTCTCTGTACGCTGCCATTAAGATATGGCTCGGGATCAATCCATTTGCCGGATGAATTCCTGACCCCAAGGTGAAGGTGAGTGTTTTGTATATTGTATGCATTCCCCGTTCTTCCAACATAACCGATGATGTCTCCCTGATATACCGCATCACCTCTCGCAAAGGTCTTGCCCGTTCGAGGATTTATGGCGACAGGTGTCCCTGCCTGCAAATGCCAGAAGGCATAAGTTATCTTCTCCCCTGACGACAAGGTGCAATCAAGATAGAATCTGTTGCCGGCAGGATCTGTATCTCCGGTATATCCACCGGGCCATTCTCTGGAACTCCGCTGCGGTTGTTCCGTGACAAAAGCGCTGTTTTTGGAAATGACTCCGTCGCAAGGTGCATAAATGGGCGTGCCGACCTCCGCGGCCAGGTCAATTCCTTGATGCTTACCGGCATTCCTGTACGGAGTATACGAATGGAAAACGCCATTGTCCAATAAGCCGTTGTCAGTTGGTGCGATTCTCATATCCACAAGAGGATTGGCAATGTTTGTTTCATAGTCCCAACAAGGATGCTGGGTTGGTTTTTCCAACGTAAGGCAGAACATGGCCGTGGCTTTCACGTTGTTTGTGATTTTGAAACTCACCCAAGGGCCGGTTCCCGGCATATTCCCCGTCCATCCGTCGAAGCAATAGTTTGTCTTAGCCGTTGCAGAGCAATACACAAAAGAGTCAGCCGTATATTGGCCACTTCCTGTTACGGTGCCGAGCAGTACCCCGGAGGCGTCCATCTGCGCGGTAAGATTAACCTTATATATTGATTTCTCTTGTTGGGGAATTTTCTTTGAGTTGTTACCGCTGCTGGTACCGCCGCATCTGCCACCGCACCAGCCATCGCCCCTGCCACCGCCAGTTCCTTTAATCTTCTCACTTGTACCAGTCAGCGTTTCTGGATATGAACCGTAACAGTAGGCATCATCCAACTCTCCTCCATAATATCCATCTTCCCCACCTAACATTACAATCCGGAGAAGCTTCCGTAAAAGGCCTAAACCGTCTCTAGCTTTTGTTTCAATCCTCTGATATGCAGTGAGATAATGGATGTTGGCATTCCCTTGAACGTCCGCCCCATCCTCCACCGGCCACGCCGGAAAGATTTGGCCATTCTTGAAATAACAGGCCTCCCGGAACGTTCCATCCAAGTCGGAGTAGAGAATAAGTCCGGAATAATTGGGCTTTTCCAGATACTCGATTCCGGACACACCATGTTCCGAAAGATATGACAAATCCGGTACCATAGTCACGACCATAAGATCCGTAGTGTCCGTCTCTGTATCCAAGGTGCTGACATAGAAGATTTTCGAGCAAGTGAGGGAGTCGGCGACGGGATTCTCAAGGTCCTGGGAGGTGAGGGAAACTTCTCCGGAACAGTACTCGCCTTTGAACGGTATCGCTTCAATTCGATACTGATTGAAGGTGGCCGTTTCCGCATTTCCCCTGTCAAGCAAGGATCCCAGACTCAGCAGATAATCCTCCGCCTCACCGGCACTCATAATGGTCTTGGTCTCCTCCAGAGTGTTGTATTGCCCGATGTCTGCGAAAAGCGGAAGTGACGAGGAGTGGATCATTACATCATCCAGCAATACCCCCCCGCACACACTCGTAACTATCAGAAATTGAGCAACTTACAATACATAGAGCCAAAACTGAAGATAAAATTGGCAGTTTGTGTTTCATTGTAATTTGTTTTGTGTTGGTTTTCCTGCACAATTTAAGGATTATTCCGTGATAATCCAAATGGCCCCTGTCGGGGTGATCAAAATGGTCCCCGTAAGTTCTATCTATCATTTGGGTATTTTATTCAGAATATGCATATTTGCATTGCACGAGAATAATTACAAAAGAGTCACTGCGGTTGTAAAGCTTCAACTACTTTCTGAATAGTTTCCCTCTCCTTCCTGATTGATCTGCCTGCATGCTCACCGCAATGCAGCGGTAGTTTTGACACGCGAACTTGTTCGGTTATGGCTTGAGGCAAGCCAGAGGAATGATTTTCACTCCGTCCTGTCGGGTGTATGCCATCCGGCCTCCTGTCAAGACAATCAGGAGGTCGGGCTCGCGAAGAGGAACTTGTTTCTCGGTTTCGTTATGTTTACGGATGAGTGACTCAAGATCTAAAAGATGCTGAGCCCCCTCCTCTATTTCACGGCTTCCCAACTTGCACTCTATCAAGGCATAGCGTCCATCTCCCAGATGCAGAACGATATCAGCCTCCAACCCATATCTGTCATGGTAGTACGAAACTTCTCCTTCCAGTGCCTGAGAGTATGCCCGCAAATCCCGTATGCACATCGTCTCGAAAATGAACCCGAATGTCTTGAGATCCATAAGCAACGCCTCCGGAGTGAGCCCCATGGCCGCAACCGCAATCGAGGGATCGACAAACTCGCGTTTAGGACCACTGCGCATGGCTGTCGCCGAACGGATGGCTGGACACCAACCTTCAATATCTTTAATTACGAACAATCGTTCAAGGGCTCCAACGTAGTCATCGAATGTGTTCTCTGCCAAAGACCCGGTTGTACTCTTGACATCTTCGATGACAGCAGTTTTCTTTGCAAGGGTTGAAATGTTCCTGGAATATGATTTAAGAATCTTTCTGGCAAGTTTCTCATCCCTCCTGACCCCATCCACTTTTGAAATGTCGGTCTTGCAGACACTTTTGACATAGCTTCCGGCAACTTTCAATTGCGCCTTGGGGGTACGTCCGTACAATGAAGCCGGCCATCCGCCTCTGCATGCCGCAAAGATCAGGTCTTCTAGCTCCATATTTGAAACTTTTCCATCTATATAGCCATCATCGCAGCCGTCAAACAGGGCTTTCAGGGATATTTCGCCAGTAGACTCCTTCGACTCATACAAGCTCATCGGATACATCTCCATTGTCTCGATGCGGCCGGTGCCGGTATGCATGATTGAGGAATCATCAACGGAGTTTGATCCTGTCAATATGAATTGTCCGGGCATACCCCTCTCATCCACCATAGAGCGCACTGCATCCCAAACCACGGGGAACTCCTGCCATTCATCAATCAGCCGTGGTGTTTCTCCGAGAAGAAACAGCGATGGCTTGGTCGTTGCCGTCAGCTGATTCATTTCACGGTTATCCGGGACCTGAAGCTTTATCAGGCTATTACACTGCTGCTGAGCGGTAGTTGTCTTTCCGCACCACTTCGGTCCTTCTATCAATACAGCGCCAAAAGCATCAAGATTATCCTTCAGAAGGATGTCAGCAGTCCTTTTATAGTAATCCATATCCCCAATAATTATCTGCAGCAAAGCTAATCATAAATCTCTGACATTACAACTAAATGAGGTTATTTGTTGGATTCTGATGAGTTTTTTTGTGGCAAACAACTGAGGATATTTGCGGTAAGCGAATATATGCCGAAATCCCGGCCCTCATATACATAGGGTCGGGATTATCGGGTCACGTAATAATACCAACAGGATGTAAGACCTGACGGTGTTTACTATCTATCATTTGGATGAATATGCTTGACGGCTCACGAATACATTCTATGTCGTGGTGGCGGAAGCGTACATATGAACAATCTTGCCGTTGCTTACTATTATGTTAAAACGGTCGTCCCCAAAAAGGTATTTATAATTAATACTACCGTCAGAAAGTTTTGTGCGTTTGAATAAATATTTCTCAAGTTTTGTCACCACACTTTCTGAATCTCCGACTCTGATTCCTCCGCTGACATATTTCGTCATTACCCGAATCTTGGAACTTTTAGTTCCGAACTCTGTAACACGATTGCCCTGCAATCTAATTTGGATGTCATTATTGAAAGTGAAATCTTCAATTAATCCAAATAAACCTTCTGTGTCTTCTTGCGACGTGTATTCAACCGGTTGTCCATATTTCGCAATCAACTGTGCCTTGGTGTATGTATCCCAAAGTGAGATGCCGTCCACATCCTGGGCATTTGCGGCCATCCCAGTGAAGAGCAATGCTGCCGCGAATAGATATTTTACTGATTTTTTCATAATGATCTGTTTTATTGATGGCAATGTTCAACAGTTCAAGACAACAATAGAATGCAATCCTTCGCCGCCATAGTACTTTTAATCCTTTAACGCCTATGCCGGTGAGTATGGACGGCTCCGTTCGTAATGAAGAGATATGCATCAGAACTCAGTAACGGTATCCCTGCCGTCGAACCATGCTATCATATTAAGAACAAGATAGTTCCAGTTCTGAAATCCCGGATTGATAATTCCTTCTCCAGTATCCGGGTTGTAGTATTCATGCAGAGATCCGTTAATCTTGAGATCGTTGCCGTAGAGTGAAACGGTACGTCTGCAGAGTTCGCGTGCCTGTTCGTCCATTCCGTATCTTACCAGGCCGCGGAAAACCATATAATTGGAGATTCCCCAGATTGGACCGTTCCAGTTGGAAGGATTGTGAGTCGCCTCCATACTGTACATTGCTTCAAGTCTGGAGAGTGTCCTGACGCCGTAAGGAGCCCAGAAAGTATTCTCGCAGAGCAGATTCCCGTTCACCATCCTTTGTGCCTGTTCCGGGGTCGCTATGCCTGCCCACATTGTCATAAAGCCTGCCCAGGAACCGATACGCTGAATCAGGCACGGATAATTACGGGGCCCGCCCTGATGCAGGAGAAACGGATGTCCGAAGAACATTTCAGAGCGTGGCTCGGCCGGAAGCAGATTGATGTCGACGGAGTAGTACATACCGTCTTTCTCATCCCAACAATACTCCCTTACCGCATCTGCAAGACGGAAGGCTTCTTTGCTGAAACGCTCGGCATCATCTGAATAGCCAAGTCTGGTGGACAGGTAAGACATTGCGAGCAGTTCGCGGTACATCAGACAATTGAGATAGATTGACGCGGAACTCGCTTGAGGCCGATAGAAGACCGAAGGATCGGTATCCACACCTATGGCCATATCGTTCTGCCAGTAATAGAGCCCGGTTTCAGAGTGGAGGTAATGTCTCCTGTAGCAATCCAGAAATGCTGAGATGCTGGCGTACCCTTCTTTAATCCACGTTGCATCTCCACCGGCCTGGATTGTCAGAAAAGCGGCGTGTTGGGCAATTACCGGCTTGTGCATATTGGTATGGAAGGTATCTGCAGGTCGAACAAGGTGCGGATTTGTCATCTGGTCTATGCCGATAGGCATATATCCGTCGGAATCTGTGTAAGAGAGGAAATTCAAAACGCATCCCTGTTCGTAGGCCAACGCCTCCCGGCTGTCCGCTTCAGTGCCGACTTCTGCGATAATCTGACGAAGAGCAACGTCGCATAACCAAGAATCCCAGTCCCAAAGCACATTTGAATATGATTTACTGCCGGGAGTGAGGTAGGGATATACAAATGCTCCTTCGCCACCGTCGCGGTACATATCCTTATAGTCGCTGCAGATATGTTCACGGCAAAGTCGGGAATATTCTTTGTATTCTTCATCCTGTTTGCCGCAGGAAAGAAGACCTGCGGCAAGGACAAGAAACAGGAGAAGAGATAATCCGAAATGCTGGACCCATACAAGTCCTTTTGCATCTATCATATCTTATTTCTGCTTGAAAAGCATAGGAGCCATTTCGTAGAGACAGCGGCGCCAGGTCAGGAACTCGTGGGCCGTGCCTTCAGAAACATATGCCTTGACGTTCACGCCTGCAGTCTTGAGGTCTTCGCCGGCCTTGAGAATCATTGGTCCGTTCTCCTTGCTGCCACAGCCTATGAAGATGCCTTTGACATCCTTGCCGGCAACCTCCAGGGGAGAGTATGTGCCACCGCTGAGGAGACCCCAATATCCGAAGATGTCTGAACGGCGCAGAGTGATAGCGTGCGTTGCCATACCTCCCATCGATAGACCGGCCATCGCACGGTTGCCTCTGTCCGCCTTGGTGCGGAAATGGGAATCAACATAAGGAACGAGTTCATCCACCAGCACTGTTTCGAAGTCGAGGGCGTCATAACCGCCGATTGAACCGAAAACGAAATCATTTGTAAGACCGTAAGTCATTACTACGATGAAGGGCTCGATGCGGCCTTCTGCAATCATATTGTCCATAATGATGCCGGCCCTTCCCTGAACTGGCCAGGAAGTCTCGTTCTCGCCCCAACCGTGCTGCAGATATAGAACGGGATATTTCTGCTTTTTTGTGGCATCATAGGTGGGAGGCGTGTATACAAATGCGGGACGGAGACAGTTGCCGCTCTTTGACCAGAAGAGAATCCTCTCCACCTTTCCGTGAGGGATGTTTTTGTCTGCATAGAAATCCTGATCGTGGGCGGGAATCTCTATTCCGCTCTCCCAACGGCAGGAACCGAAATAGTTGCCGGTACCGGGGTCGTTGAAAACACCGCCGTCTATGGTCAGATGATAATAGTGAAAGCCCTCGTCCATAGGGCCGGCGGTGGTTCCCCACCAGTATCCGTCTTCACCCTTGTGCAGGACTGTGCCTCCCTGTGCTCCGAGTCCCAGGCTGACAATCACTGACTTGGCCTTGGGTGCATCGATGCGGAAACGCGCATATCCCTGCGAATTCACCATAGGGTAGTCCTGCCCTGGCTGATTGAAATAAGAAGGGACGAAATCTTCCTTGATTTCGGGACAGTCAAGAGATGCATCGAAGTTCTTCACCACCTCGTATGCCGTTTTAGGCTGATAGTTGGTGTCGAAGAGAAGGGGAGAGTTGGCAGCCCCCAGCCAGGAATCCCTGTCACCTACGTTCCAGAAGGTGACGCAGTCGACTACGTCCGCGTGTTTGCGGAGAACCTTGAAGAGACTTGCATACTGGTCTGCCTGAAGAGTTTCCTCCCAGCTGCTCACGGGAGTTGTTGAACCGCGGTTGAAGCGGAGGCTGCCGCCCATATCCTCATTGACGCGTATGTCGAGTTCTGTGATATGGATATGGTTAACGATGGTCTTGTACTTGCTGATGGCCGCATCGATCTGCTGCTCGCTGGGAGAGTAGATGTTGTAATGACCCTGCATACCGATTCCGTCGATGGGGACTCCGGCATCCTTCATTTTCTTCACCATATTGTAGATGCGCTCGCTCTTGCCCGGATCGGCATCGTTGTAGTCATTGTAGAAAAGGAGAGCGTTGGGGTCTGCCTCGCGGGCATACTCGAAAGCCTTGGCGATGAACTCGTCACCGGCAATCTGGAAGAGTGGGGAATTGCGGTATGGTGATGCGCCGGGGTAGGCCTGCTCGTCGGCAATAGCCTCATTCACTACGTCCCAGCAATAGACAATGTCCTTGTAGCGGGAGACGATGGCGTTGATATGGCTCTTCATATTGGCGTAGAACTCCTCCTTGGGGAGAAGTTTTCCGTTCTTGTCCTGATACATCCAACTGCCTATCTGACTGTGCCATACTAGACAATGGCCACGAAGCTTGATTCCGTTCTCGCGGCAGAAATTTGCAATTCTGTCCGCATCCTCCCAGTTGTATTCACCTTTTACCGGTTCGGTGGGCTGAGGCTTCATCGCGTTTTCTGCGGTGATGCTGTTGAACTCTCTCTTGATGAGGGCAATCTGTGCAGAGTCCTGAACATTGCGGTTGTTCACTGCAACACCAATGCTGAAATAATCCTTGTAGGTGTCTTTCATACCGTTGGTCGGGGTGGTCGGGATACGGCGTCCAAACTGGGCCTGTGCCGATGTTGCGCATAAAAGGAGAAGCAGTGCGCAGAAGAATAGTTTGATGTTGATTTTCATATTAGTTGTTGTTTGTATATAGTCTCTATTGTCTTTATTTACCAGTTTGTTTTTTCCGTTTCACCAACTTATTTTTTCGCTTCACCAACTTATTTTTTGAGATTTACTTAGTTCAACAGTTTATCGTTGGAAGGATTGAAACTGCGCAATGCGGAAATCAGGGCAAAAGCTTCTGCCTTGCTGTTAAGTGTAATGGTTGATGTGCTGCAAGCCGGACTGTCATCATCCTGTAGAAGTCTTTCCGGGATGGACTCGACATACTCAAAAATTTCATCAAACAGAGCTTTCCTGACTATCATATCAGGTTTCATCTTATTTTCGCTTGAGTCATATTTTCCTTCGATGCATTCTGCTACACCGAAGAGAAACAATCCTCTTGTGATGATTCTGGTTGAGAAACATCGGCTGCGGTATAATGTAATATCGCGATAACTCAGTTCATCGCTGATATCCATAATGGCAGGGCAGACTTTGGCGAATTCTTCGGCATAGAACTGTGCTTCTCGCGGCTCGGAACCGTATTTGTATAGAAGCATCAGAGCATCAGGGATTCCCGAATTGATATTACCTATCATATACGCGTCCATACCCCCGTTGTCGATTTTCCAGACTACTGTATGTATCAGCTCGCACAAAAGGCTCCAGGGATCTTGTAGCCATTCTTTGCCTTTCTTCGTAAGAATCAGTTTTCCTTTGAACATTCTCACGGCTCCACAGGTTTTTGCAAGGAAATGCATCAGCTTGATGCATTCCAACTTATCTTCGCGGTATACTTTGCTGTAGCCAAATTCCACAAACCAGTCCGGTACGCCCAAAGGATAGAGTTCCTTGACAATTCTGGTCGGGAGGTTTCCGGTTTCAGTCATCTTGATTCCGTCGTTCTCGTTGATAATATCCATCAGGCGACGTATTTGTCGCAGGATAGGAATCTGGCTGAGGACAGATTCGGAAAGATTTCGTTTAATCAGAATGTGTGGCATAGTCTGTATTCAGTGAGGCAAAATATGAACTTGGTAATCTTGTCTTTGTCTATTAGGCTTCAGGCCCATATTTCACTCTTCATCGGTCTCTCTTCCAATTGCTAAGGTACTAATTCTTCTCTTCTCTTCCAATTCTTCTTTCTGTTCTTCTTCTCATCGTTCTTCTTCCAATTCTTCTTCCTGTTCTTCTTCTCATCGTTCTTCAAGATTATTGCCAGTGCCAAAGTGAACACATAGTAACTGCAACAGCATCTATTGTTTACTGCTGGTCCAGATACCTCACACCGTCATAATAGCTCACTACACGTCTTTTGAGCTGATACAGGAGTGTGGCGTAGAGATATTCAGCCTCAGCCTTGAGATAATTGCTCCCCGCGGTGTTGTATTCTATGGAGGAAATCAGTCCCTGCTCAAATTTGCGCTGATTCAGATGCCACGCCTCGCTCTGCACCTCGGAACGCCTCTGCGCTTGGAGCATTGCTGCTTCTGACCCGTCGCGGTCCTGCACAGCCCGCCTCACCTCGCTCTCCACTTCCCGTACAGTCCTGTCATATTCGATGCCGGCACGCTTGAGTTCGTTGCGCCTCTTGGAAAGTGTGGTATGTTTGCGCAATCTGTCATAGATGGGAATTGAAAGGCTCAGCTGGAGATATTCGCCACCGTGATTGCTCAACTGAGTCATAAAAGGTTCGGTAATGTATCCCGAATCGCCGGGATAGGTGAAATAGTTTGTTGACCACCCGCCGTTGAGAGTAAGGCTGGGAAGAAATTGCCATTTGGCCGTGGAAAGATTTCTTGCGGCATTGTCCATTGCCCCCCGGGCGATTCTGAGTGATGGGACAAAATCGAGTGCATTACCAATGATTTCATCAAGAGACTTGAGGTCGGAACTTACGAAGTCAAGGGAGGATATTTCGGTATCAATTTCAAACTCTTCGTCCAGAGGCCATAACATCACATCCTTGAGAGTGATGAGAGCATCGTTGTAGGAGTTCCGGGCAGAAGTGAGCTCATACTCCTTGTCTGCAAGGTCGGCCTGCATCTGAACCACATCGGCGTGTCCTCTGGTTCCAAGCTCCTCCTGACGCTCAGCAAGATGAACGGCCTGCCCGGCATTCTGGACCTGGGAAGACAGTATTTTACACAATCGGCTGTAATACAGGACGTTGAAATATGCCTCCATAGTAGCTAGACATACCTTGTCCTCTTCCTGCAATTCCTTGCTGATTCCCATTGCAAGGGCAGTGCGGGCAATCTTGATGTTGTTCAGGGCGGAGAAACCGTCAAAGACAGTGATACCGGCCTGTGCCTGCCAGCCGTTTGTGAACGAAGTTGTAGTCACATAGACATTGGTTTCCGGATCAAGGGAACGTCCCCAACTGCCATAAGCACCTGTCCCGAAATAGACAGAGGGAGTGAATGCGCTCAGAATCGCATCCCTGCGATTGAGCCTCGCATCATCGTTCAACGACTGTTGAAGCCTTACCTGTGTTGCATTGCTCACTGCGTAATGCATACAGTCTTTGAGCGACATCACTTGTATTTGGGCCTCTGCGCAAACAGTTAGCGCAAACATAAGAAGCACTGAAATCATCATTCTTTTCATAGACTATCCGGTAAACTTCCGCATTTGTCGCACTCTATGTGCCATAATATTTAAAATACTGGAACACATATAATTAAGAAATCAGATAATAAAATATAGTGTAAAATTTCATTACAGTTGTGTAAAGGATTCTTACATTCCCGGGAATCTGTCCGGCGGCCATCGCTCGCAGGTGCACCCTGTCTATTCGTTCATATACTCTGTGACAAGGCAGAATAATTTCTCGTAAGTCTCTGTGGTACAGTTATCCCAGATATCTTCCGTGCTGTGATAATACTTGAAGAAGTCTCCGCTTTCGTTCTCGAAGAGTATGCAGGGCACAGCTTTGCATGCAAAAGGCCAGTGGTCGCTGTTGGCTGCCAGCTCGCCTTGATGGAGTTCCTTGAACAGTTGTCTTGACCCGTTGATTTCCTTCATTCTTTCCAGCCCTTTCCGGCCTTCAGGACTGACTTCCACATATTGGACCTTGTTGTTGTCGGCGACCATATCCAGATTGAAGAGATACTTGATGCAGCTGAGTTCCATAGTCGGATGCTCCACGAACCAGTTGGAACCGCGCAGGTTGGCATCTTCTCCGGAAAATGCGATGAAATAGATGTCACATTCCGGCCTGTGATGCGAAAAATAGGCTGCAAGAGTGATGATTGCAGCGGTACCCGATGCGTTGTCATTGGCTCCCGGATAATAGACGTCACGCCCCAGATTGCCCAGATGGTCGTAATGGGCGGTGAACACATAACAACTGTCGTGTCTTTCGCCATTGACCTTTGCTATAACGTTCGAGCTTTCGTAGTCTTTCAGGAACTTGTTCTCGATATTGAGGCTGACCTTGCCTGCGTCAATAGGAAATGAGTTATCGACCCAGATAATTGGCTTTGACGTAACTTTCTCTCCGTAAGCCTTATAGAATTTCAATGGGGTAGGCCATACATATATCATCCCTTTGTTGTGAACTTCAGCCGAGTCCTCCAGCTTCGCAAAATCCTCTTTGTGGCGATATCTGAACCAGAAATCACAAACCACAAATGCATCCTTGTTCCTGGGTTCCGCCAGATCAGAGAAAATCCTGGAAGCGTCGTAGTTCAATGTGTCGATGAAATATAAGGAATACTCGCCACGGACTCCGGGAGAATACTCTCTCATTACGAACTCCTTGCCGGCAGCGAGTTTGCGTCCGTCCACCTTCATTTCCATCTTGCCGGGAAAGGTGTTGATATCTATACAGAAGGACTGTAGTGTGACTTCATCGGCTCCGGCCTTGCGGAAAGCCTTTTCTATATATTTCCCTGCCTTGACGACTCCGTTCCGTGCGTAACCCCGTCCCTGATATTTTGAGGAGCTGAGGTCTTTCACAATTCGTGTGAACTGTCTGCTGTCCTGTGCTTCCGACAGTTGGGTGGCGGACAACATTCCGCCCACAAGGCAGAGTATTCCCGAAATCAATTTGAACTTGTTCATATTCCTATGTGTATTCCGTTCTTGATTACTTGATTGCTTGACTACTTGACTACTTGATTACTTGATTATTTGCAGATTGTGTCGATACAGCTCCTTACTCGGGAAGACAGAACCGTACCGTGACGTTGCAGGAAATCTTTATTTCCTTGAATTCAAGACCAGTTTCCATAATCTCCTCTGCTATGGAGTCGTCGTTGCTGACCATTGACTTCATCAGAAGCCCGCGATTGTTGTCTGCACGGCTTTCGTATTCGTAAATGTAGATAGCCTTGCCCAGTTTCTGGCCTATTGCTTCAGTCATCGCTGCAGCAATTGCCCTTGCGTTTCTGGTGGCGTCTGCCTTGACTGCAATTTTGAGACTGTCCATCTTGGAGTATTCCTCTTTTTGGATATACACGTTGGATATATGGACTTTATCCAATGCTTCAATGGCATCGGAGGCTTCCTGGGCGTTGCTTACTTCCAGAAGGTATCTTCTGGACAGCACAGCGTCGGGATTTTTGGCCTTTCTCCTGTAGAAACTACTGGAAAGATCGTCCACTTTAAGGGCGTTTCTGACATCCAGGCCGATACCGTTCAACGCAGCCTTCAGGTCTCTCTCCAGAGAGACGATGGACCATTTGCGGTAATCGTTTTCGTCAATGCTGATGGAAAGGGTTATCCTGTCGGGTACTACGGTCTTTTCCGCCGTACCGTGGACCTCGATGTAGTTTTGATTCTCTGTCTGGGAGTATGACTCGATAGAAATGAGCATTGCCACAGACAAAAAGCTAAGGTAAAATAAGTGTTTCATTATGCCTGCAAAAATAGAAAGATTATTTCGTTTAGCTTCACTGATAAGCTTATAGAATCTCATAAGTTTATTTGCAAAAGGATTACGTGTAAAGATTATTGACAACATTGTAAAGATTCTTTACGCCCGAAGATGTGAGCGAATAATGTAAATAATTGTGGGTTAATGTAATACAAGTGTTGGCACGCTAAATGATGAATGATACCGCAGTTTCGGACATCATTTCGAAGCCGAAAACAACTTATAAATATAGGACAATGGACAAACTGATAGAAAAAAAGACAGGTTGGAAGGCGGTTTTCTCAAGAAAGAACATCAAATGGTGGGTTGCAGGAGCCGTTGCAGTTGTACTTGTCTTACTCCTCGTCTGTTCCGGCACTTCACGGCTTCGTGTCGATGGAGCTACGCTGGTGACTGGCGAAGTCAAAATGGGCGAGTTTGATGACTATATACGAGTGAGCGGGCAGGTCGCTCCGATGACCACAGTACAATTGAGTCCGACAGAAGGCGGCACAGTGGAGATGATAGTCTGCGAAGAGGGTGCCACTGTCAAAGCGGGTGATGTCATCATCGTCCTTGCCAATGAGGCTCTGGATATGCAGATACTGAACGCTGAGGCCGAACTTGCAGAAAAGGAGAACATCCTCCGCAACACTATGATATCGATGGAGCAGCAGAAACTGTCGGTCAGGCAGGAAAAACTTCAGCTTGAGGTGGATGTGCGTCGCACCAAACGTGCATACGAAAGCAACAAGGCGCTGTACGAAGAGAAACTCATAGCCCGTGAAGCATACTATCAGGCCGAGGAGGATTACAATCTGGCCAAGGACAAATTGGCGCTGGTGACCGAACGCGAGGAGCAGGATGCCCTGTACCGTGATGTGGAAATCAAGCAGATGGAAGAAAGTTTGCAGAATATGCGTCTGAATATGAGTATGATACGTCGTCGCAAGGAGAATTTGAGAGTGAAGGCCACGATTGACGGCGAACTAGGTATGCTGGACGTGAAACTCGGCCAGAGCGTGGAAGCAGGTACCAGAATAGGACAGATAAACAATCTGGAGTCATACAAGATAGAGGCTCAGATAGACGAGCACTACATTGACCGTGTGACGGCTGGTCTCGAAGCGACTTTTGAGCGGAATGGCGATAAGTTCGGGGCATCTGTCCGCAAAGTCTATCCGGAGGTCCGTGACGGCAAGTTCAAGGCTGATTTCCGCTTCGAGGGGGAAGAACCTCAGAATATCCGCACTGGCCAGACCTATTATCTGAATTTGCAATTGGGCGAGAGTCTTGAGTCAGTCATCATCCCGCGCGGATCATTTTTTCAGAACACAGGTGGCAAATGGATATATGTTATGAGCCGGGACGCTTACAAAGCCGTGAAGCGCAACATAAGAATCGGTCGTCAGAACCCTCAGTACTACGAGGTCCTGGATGGGCTTGAGCCCGGGGAGAAAGTGATAGTGTCGGGATATGATAACTATGGAGAGAAGGATGAGCTGATAATTCGCTGAGAGAAAGGGTCGTATCGTTACTGAATTGAAACTGAATTGAAACTGAATTGAAACTGAAGTCAAATAATAGGAATTATGAAAATAAAAGACATATCATTGAAAATTGCCGTAGTAATCCTTGCCTTCTGCTTATGGCCGGCTGAGAGACTCGGGGCTCAGACTACTTATTCCGCTACAGTGAATGATGAGAACGGACAGCCCCTCGAATTCGTGACAGTCTCTCTGCGCAATCTGCCGGATTCGTCTGTTGTCAGCGGCACTGTCACTGATGCAGCCGGGCAATTCAGCATTGAGCGTTCTTCGGCGGGAGATTATATCCAGCTATCACTGATTGGTTATCTGCCGACGGAACTTCCTCTTTCTTTTTTCACTTCACACCGGACCATTGCCTTGCAGCCGGACCGAAAGATGCTTGAAGGGGCTCTTGTAACCGCCATCCTGCCCAAAACTGAGATAAAGGGGGATGCTGTCGTGACCAATATTGCCGGTTCCGTGCTGGAGCATACTGGAAACGCCCTCGATGTTCTGGCCAAAGTTCCCGGAATGATATCCAGAAACGGCAATCTTGAAGTCATCGGCCGGGGATCTCCGCTATTCTTTATCAATGGCCGTATGGTAAATGACGCGAGTGATTTGCGTAACCTAATGTCAGAAGATATCAAGTCCGTGGATGTAGTCAGCAATCCTGGTGCGGCATACGGCGGGGAAGTGCGTGCCGTAGTCAGAATACGTACCGTGAGGCATCAGGGAGACGGATTCAGTTTCGCTCTCACCAGCCAGGCTAAACAACATATATATGACAACCACGATATCGAGCCGTCCTGGTCTGTACTTGACCTGAACTATCGCAGGAAAGGCTTCGACTTCATAGGCAAGATTGTGTACTGGAATCAGCGTGGTTACCAGATCAGCGATATTTACGGAGGTACCTATGTGAAATCGGATGACAAGGTCAAGGAATGCCTGCAGGAGGGTACTATCGACTACCGTGGACATAACGGTGGGTTCCAGTATCAAGGTGGATTCAACTGGCAAATCAACGACAATCATTCTCTGGGACTCAAACTGGAGTATAGCCACAACCATATCGGCGAATCCAAAATGGTGTTCGACACCGATGTGCTTGTTGACGGGAAAACAATCGACCATCTGCTGTCTGTCAATGATGCCAGAAAACCCATAAGCAATTCGTGGAACGGCAATCTCTACTACGACGGAAACATAGGCAAGCTGAACATCAATTTCAACGCCGACTTTGTGACAAGTTATGCTGCCGGATACAGCGATGTCTCTGAGGACAGCTGGGAAACTCCGGTGAAGATAAAGACCGAAAGCGAAGCTTCCACTTCGATGGGAGCAGGCAAGCTGGTTCTTACATATCCAGTGTGGAAAGGCTCGCTCCAATTAGGGACTGAAGAGACCTATGTCGGTGCGCGGGAAGTCTATTCGATAACCAAGATGGAGATACCGTCTTCCAGGGGCTATATCACAGAGAATAACTTGGCCGGATTTGCCCAGTATTCCATTCAGTTACCGTTCGGACAGATTGCTGCCGGAGTCAGGTATGAACACGTCAATTTCAACTATATCAATGAATCTGACCCTTCCAAGAGTCTTGGTAAAATCCATAACAACTGGTTCCCTTCCGTAAGTTTTTCGACTATGGCCGGACCTGTAGGACTGGCTCTTAGCTATTCAGGCAAGACTCTGAGGCCCAGATACAACGAACTGTCATCCGAAATCACATACGACAACCGCTTCACTTATCAGACCGGAGACCCCACTTTGGAAAATGAAATCCAGCGTACTCTTTCGCTCAATGCGAACTGGACCTGGCTCACACTTTCGGCTTCATACGAAAGAGTTGACAATGCAATATATCAGCGTGCTTTCCCATACGATGACAAAGGTGTCGCAATGATTCAGTTTTCGAACTTCAAAGAACCTCTTCGCAAACTGAACTTTTACATCAATGCATCTCCGACCATAGGTGTTTGGAGTCCGAGATACACTGTCGGTATGGAAAAGCAGTTATTCACCACCACAGTCATTGACCCGCGAGTCGAGTCCGGAAAACGAACTCTCGAACTCAACAGACCAATGTTTCTGGCACAGGCCAACAACTCATTCAATTTCAAACACAATTGGATTATCGAGTTCAACTATCAGTATGTGAGTCCGTTCGACCAGCTGATTATGCGTATCACCAAGCCGATACAGAATCTGGATCTGGCCGTCAGCAAGTCTTTCCTGAAAGACAACTCGCTCAATCTGAGGCTTTCCTGGAATGATATTCTGAATTCCAGCGTGACCTACATCAATACTGATTACGGCAATTTCATCGATATTCAGAGCAACAACAACTATAATCCCTGTATTCTGCTTCGTATTTCATACAGGTTCAACACAGCGTCAAGCAAATATAAGGGAACTGGTGCAGGTCAGGACGCAAAAGACAGATTGGCGAAATGAAGTTCCATAACTATTTCAGTCTGACGGTCAGAACTCTGGGGTCCAAGGGGAGGAGAAATCTGCTCAAGATTATTACTTTGGCACTGGGCATTTCAGCCGGAGTCGTGCTTGCCACCAAAGTTTGTTTTGAACAGACATTCGATGATTACCACAGCGATGCGGATCGCATTGTCTATCTGAGCGAATATGTTGAGAATAACGGTGTGTCTGATATTTATCCGCAAACCAGCGGCGGCATAGCCCCGTTTATGAAAGAGCATTACCCTGAAGTGGAGGAGGCCACCCGCTCCACATTCTTCGAGAGCGGGGCGTCCTTGATTGATTCTGAGTCCTCTCGTCGATATTCGGCAGGAACAGTACAGCTTGCAGATTCCTGTTTTTTCAAGGTTTTTGATAGAGAATGTCTTGCCGGCAATCTCACATCTTCGCTGGGGGTATCAGGCAATGCAGTTGTCTCGTCGAAGATTGCAGTTGCTATGGCCGAGAGCCGCAACGTTGCTTCCGCCGCCCGCGAAGTTATCGGCCGCAAGTTTACCATTGGCAGCCGCGGAACCGATGTCGTCTTAACGGTGGCCGGAGTATTCGAGGAATTCCCCGCCAATTCGTCTTCCCGTCCCGATGTGGTGTTGGCTCTTCCGGTAATAGGGAAATTTATGTATGACGGAACAGACAATGTGCTCGGCAATGACCGTTATCAATCATACCTGAAATTGCGCAAAGGCGTTGCGGTGGAGGATCTGAACGCCAAGATGGACAGTTTCGTGCAGACTTACCTTCCTGTCGATGAGATGAGGGAGGCTAATTTTTGGATGATGTTCAAGGCCAGGCCTCTTACAGATATGCATCTCGAATCCGCCGATATCCGGAACACCAATCTTGTGCTGGGAATCGTGGCTTTCGTGCTCCTGCTCGTCTCCGTGCTCAACTATTTGCTGATTGTAATCTCGACTTGCATCACACGCAGCAGGGAGATGGCCTTGCGCAAATGTCTTGGAGGCGGATTGGAGGAGACCGCGAAAATGATGTTTGCGGAGGCACTTGTCCACACACTCGCAGCAACCTTACTGGCATCGGGTCTTCTGCTCTCTTGCAGAGACATAGTGGAGAATTATCTTGGACTCTCTCTCTCTGACCTTTTTTCCGGGCGTCCTCTGCTTCTGGCAGTGATGATAATCCTTGCCGTGTTCTGCCTCAATGGCTTCGTCCCGACCAGATTATTCGCGGCTGTTCCTGTTGCGACTGCCTTCAGGAACTACAGCGAAAACCGCCGCAAATGGAAGTTCTGGCTTCTGGTGGTGGAATTCACTCTTGTTGCATTCCTCACCGTGCTGATTTCCATAATATCCGTTCAGTACAATTCGATGGCCAACGCAAATCTGGGATTCTCCTACGAGGACAGTATAGAACTGGCAACTCCCGAAGCTGATGCCGGACAGCATAAGGTTCTGATAGAAGCCTTGCGCGCAATGCCGGAGGTGGAGGATGCCTGCTTCGCTTTCCAGTCCGTTTTTCCTGAATTCAGCGGCAACAACATCCGCCTTCAGGGTCAGAACGAAGACCTTTTCGGTGCTCAGGACCTCTATTATGTCGATGATCATTGGCTGAATGTTATGGGAATAGAACTCAAGGAAGGACGCAACTTCAATCCCGAACTGCCTTCCGATGACGAAGTTATCGTGGATACCTATTTCGCCGACAAGCTCAAGTCCACGACAGGATGGGATGAGGTTGTAGGGAAACAGGTATGTATCACCGAGCACGGAGACAATGTGACAATCATCGGAATCATCGACCATATCAGTCTGGGACATTTCAGCAAGGCGGCGGATCAGTATTATTCGCGTCCGATAATGGTGTTCTTCAGCAATCCCGACAATCCCGTCGGCCGTTACCATTATCCGTTCCAGTATGTGCGATGCAGAGAGTTCAATGCTTCAACCTACGAGCGAATACGCCAGATTGCGCAGAACTCTCTTCCTGGGCAGGCAATCTATACGAATCCTTTCCGGACAGCCATTGCCGACGGGCTGAGGGATACTCTGCAAACCCGCAACTCAATACTTGTCGGCGGCATCATCACCCTTCTTATTGCCATTGCCGGACTGATAGGCTATACAATAGATGAAATCAAGCGCAGGGCCAGGGAAATCGCCATCCGTCGAATCAGCGGAGCTGAGTTCACCAGCATACGCCGTATGTTCTTTGCTGATACAATATGTATTGCAATTCCCTCTGCGATAATTGGTTGCATTTTCGGGTCAATCGTAGCTACGAGATGGGAGCACAATTTTACATATCAGGTGGGTGTTCCCTGGTGGGTCATTACTCTGGCAGTATTGTTCACGGTCGGAATGGTGACCTGCACTGCAGATATATTTGTCAGGAAGACGGCGGATACCAATCCTGTCGAAAGCATCAAAACCGAATAGAAGATGATTGTTAACCTTAAGTTCGCTGCCAGATATCTTGTGCGTAACTGCGGTAAGACCGTTCCAAGAATCATTTCCCTGACTCTGGGTCTGACTCTGGCCTTGTTTCTGCTGTCCTATGTGAACTATAGGTTCAATTATGACAATTTTCTGCCCGACAAAGAGAGAATCTACAAGATTTTCTATAATGAAGGTACTTCCGGCGGGATTATCTCTGAATGCACGCCCGGTCCTCTTGCAGAGTCACTGATGAATGACTGCCCTGAGGTGGAATATGCTGCCCGTATGTATGGAGCCATCAACACTCTCTTGTTCCGGGACGATCAGGAATACAGCGTCACTGCCTATGCTGTCGACAGCCTGTTCTTCAAGGTGTTGGATTACGGACTGATGACGGGAGATGACAATTTGCTCAGCACGGATGAGGACAAGGTTTTTCTTTCGGAAGAAAAGGCCGGAATCATCTTCAGGGACGAGAACCCTGTTGGGAAAGTCATTCTGGACAATATGAAGAATCCAAAGAGCGTGGCAGGGGTATTCAGGGACATTCCGTACAATACTTCACTGGGGCGTTTCGATCTTCTTCTTCCGATTTGTTCACTTTCGCAGAATCTGGATAACTGGGATTCTTCCACTGCTGTGCAGACTTATGTCAAACTGCGCGAAGGAGCATCTGCCAAAAATCTTGAAAACTGGCTGAACGGGGCTATGATCTCGAAATACAAACTGGAGGAGACCTATGGAAAAACGAATGCAAGATATATCGTTGTTCCTGTCAAAAGGGCCGAAGTGATGGTAGGCACACGCAGGCAGTATATGGATTTTTTTACGGCACTTTCCATATTGGTGATGGCTCTTTGTGCTCTCAACTATGCTCTTCTTTCCATTTCCTCATTGGTGGACCGCAGCCGAACCATTGCCGTGATGCGCTGCACATCTGCCGAAAAGAAAGATATCCGTTCACAGTTTCTTTGGGAGACATTCCTGCTGATGCTTGTGTCTTCGGTGATTTCAGTACTGATAATAAAGATGTTCAGTAATGAGATAAGCAGTGCCATTGAAGGACCTGTAGCTTCCCTGTTTTCATTGAAAAATATCTGGGTCAGCCTGTGTGTGGTACTGTTCCTGTTCACCGCTTCGGGACTTATCCCGGCGACTGTCTTCGCTTCGGTCCCTATTAATGTAGCTTTCAAGGGGATGAGCGACAATAAAAAGGGATGGAAACGCTTTCTTTTGGTTTTTGAGACTGTCTGTATCAGCTTCTCATCTGCTTTCCTCGCCGTGTCAGTGCTTCAAATCAGCCAGTTGCAGTCGGGCAGTCTTGGATTCAACCCCAGAAATCTGGTGTATGTATCTCTGATGGTAAGAGGAGGTGATGCTCTGTTCAATGCTGAAAGTGACTTCGAATCGCTATCCTGTGTTGAATCGGCTGGAACGTCCTATTGTCTGCCTATGTACGCATACGGTACAGCGGGATTCATTCTGGACGAAGATACTCACGAAGCTGTTTTCCAGTATTGTGAGGATTATGTTTCGGATTCCTATTTCGAGACTATGGGTATTGCCTTTTTTGGAGGCGACAGTTTCCGTGAGAGCGGAGCAGATAATGAAATTGTGGTCAACCGTGCCTTTCTGGCCAAAGCCGGATGGGACGAATCCGCCATTGGACGAAATGTCCTGACGGTCGGTCTGAACGGTGAAACTACGAAGGTACTGCGGATAATCGCAGTCGTGGATAATGTCCGCACGAATGACAACGGGGCAGTCAGTCCTATGGTCTATCACAGTATCCGCCAATGCATTCCCTATAGTGACAACCGCTATGGCGGATTTCGTACTATGCTGAGACTCAATGAGGTGAATGAAAACACAATAGCGGAAGTATCAGACAAGCTGCTCAAATACGATTCCATCGACAATCGTTCGATAACGATTTACTATGACGCATACCTGAATAGGATGAGAGGAGAAATACACTTCAGGCAAATATTGCTGATAATTTTCATCATCTGTTCAATCATCTCCATCATTGGCTTGATAGGCTATTTTAACGATGAACTCAGGCGCAGACGCCGTGAGACTGCCCTCAGGATAATTTCCGGCGCAACACTCCGTGACATTCTTGTCATCTTTTGGAAAGACTTCATCAAACTGGCTGTTCCGGCGGTACTGACAGGAGAGATACTTGCCTTTGCTGCATCCCGCTTATGGCTCCGAATGTTTGAATACCGCATACAACTCAGCTTCTGGATCTTTTTCCTGACGGGTACTGCAGTATTGTCCGTCATCCTTGCTGTTGAGTGTCTTTTCTGTATCAAGGCTGCGAATGCCAATCCCATTGATTCCTTCCGTACAGAGTGACAGTTATCCAATATCTCATAAAAACATTGTTCAAGCCAAACATTATTCCAATAAAATACTCGCCAATCTTTACCAACTTATTTTTCTTGATTCACTAAACATTTCAAAACAGATTCTTAAAATACAAACTTTATAATATGATAAAAGTAACAGACATCAGCAAGGTCTTCAGGACCGAAGAAATCGAGACTATGGCTCTCGATGAGGTTTCATTCGAAATCGGAGACGGGGAGTTCGTCGCAATTATGGGCCCTTCAGGGTGCGGCAAATCCACATTGCTCAATATTCTGGGTTTGCTCGACAATCCCACTTCCGGCAGTTACAGGTTGCTGAACGAGGAGGTCGGATTCCTTAAGGAGAAGGATCGCACCAGATTCCGCAAAGGGAACATAGGATTCGTATTCCAGAGTTTCAATCTCATCGATGAACTCAACGTGTTCGAAAATATTGAATTGCCTCTGAGGTATCTGGATATCAGCGCATCTGAACGCAAGGCCAGAGTAGAGGAAGTGATGCACCGTATGAACATCTCTCACAGGGCAAAGCACTTTCCGCAGCAGCTGTCCGGCGGTCAGCAGCAGAGGGTTGCAATAGCCCGGGCGGTGGTGGCCAATCCCAAGCTCATTCTCGCGGACGAGCCTACCGGAAATCTGGACTCCAAGAACGGCAAGGAGGTTATGGACCTCCTGTGCGAACTCAACAGGGAGGGCACTACCATTGTAATGGTGACTCACTCCCAGAGAGATGCATCGATGGCCCAGCGTATTATCAATCTCTTTGACGGACACATAGTCAGTGATGAGAAACCTGTTCAGTAATTTTGTCAGCACACTTCGCAATTACGCGGTCAGCAGCCTGTTGAACATCATCGGGATGGCAGTGGCCTTTGCCGCCTTCTATGTGATTCTGACCCAGGTGTTCTGGAATACCCAGTATAACAAGAGCATAGAGGATGCAGACAGAATTTGTCTGCTGTCCATCAGTAACGACTATTCGTCAGATGAATGGTCAAACTACTTGTCAAGACCTGTAGGGGAACGCATCATTTCCTCGTGTCAGGGAATCGAGAATGCCGGCATTGTCAATTGGATGAATACTGACGCAAACACAATCGCATATATCAGGAGAGGGGAGTCAGTCGAAAAGTTTTTCTGGCAATCAGGATTGACCCTCACCCGGGGCGGTGCCGAAGCCATAGGTCTCAAGTTTCTGTCCGGATCATATTCTGATATGAGTACGCCGGAATGCATAGGAATATCCAGAAGTGTAGCGGAGAAGTATCATCTCAACATTGGTGATGTCATCCGACAACAGATCAACGGAGACGGCAGCCCTTTTACGGTATCGGCCATTTTTGATGATATGCCGGACAACTCTTTGTTTTCCGGCGTTCAGATGATAAGCGATTTAGGTGAACGGTGTATTGACAACTATTCCGAATGGAGCTACAATTTCTTCGTCAAGCTTGATAATAACACCGACAAAGACTCGGTAATGGAAGGGGCCGCTTCAGTTGCCCGGGAATTGTTAGAGGGAGACACTCACAAATTTCTTCTGACCTCCCTGGACGAGTTGCTCTATTCTTCTAAAGTATCATTTGGACGAAGCGGCAACAGGACAACCGACATCTCGCTTCTGGCGGTCGCTATTCTGATTCTCCTGACGGCTCTGGTCAATTTCATCAATTTTTTCTTTGCTCTTGTGCCGGTCAGAATCAGGAGTGTGAACACATACAAAGTATTCGGAATGTCAAGGAGCAGGTTGGTGCTGAACTTCATACTGGAGTCTCTGGGGCTGGTAATCATATCCTTGGCATTAGCTGCGATTATGGTTTTTGTCATTGCCGGTTCCCCCTTGTCCTCGGCTTTGCGGGCACCTCTGAACATCAGTATCAATACTGTTGTGGCAGTCATCACCGTTGCCGCAGCCATTCTTTCGACAGCAGCCGGCAGCATTTACCCGGCCTTGTACATCACATCTTTCCAGCCAGCCATCGTTCTCAAAGGCTTTTCCGGCAGTGCAAATGGCAACTCTCTCAGATCCATCCTGATAGGATTCCAATTCTTCATTTCCATCACTCTCATACTATGTTCATCTTTTGTGAAGCTCCAGCACGAATATATGATGAATTATGACCTTGGCTTTGACAAAGAGCAACTTCTGTGCGGACAATTCGCAGGTGATCCCGGCAGTAATTCCCTTTGTTATTATTGCAAGTCATACGAGGCCTTCGAAACTACATTGAGGAGTGATCCCCGTATCAAGGACGTTGCCTGGGCTGCCGGAGACATCATTGCGGCAGGACGTATGGGCTGGGGACGCGACTACAAAGACGGAAGCATATACTTCCAGTGCTATCCTGTGTCCTGGAATTTCCTCGAATTTATGGGAATTGATATCGTCAGAGGCCGTAATTTCAATAAGTCCGATGAGCAGAGCGAGGGTGGAGCCATTATTTTCAACGAAGAGGCAGACCACCGCTACGGAATAGATTTCGATGCTTCTTTCTATGGTCATTCAGATATGCCCAGCGAAATTGCCGGAGTGTGCAAAGACTTCCATTTCAAGCCATTGCAGTACGAAGGGGATGCTTTTGCCTTCTATGTGTTCGGCCAGAATAATCCCTGGACTCCACTTACCAATTTATATGTAAGAACCGAGGCCGGTGCTGACCCTTTTGAAGTGATGGAATTCATCAGGACAACAGTTGCACAGCTCGATCCTGATTACGACATTGATTTGCTGTCTCTCTCCTCCTTCGACCAATCGCTGGAGCAGAAGTACAGAGATGACAGAAACCTGTCAACACTTATGTCACTTTTCACTGTCATAGCAATAATCATCTCGCTGATGGGTGTCTTCGGGATAGTACTGTTCGATACCCGTCACAAGAGCCGTGAGATAGCTGTGAGGAGGGTAATGGGGGCAGAAGTGTCAGATATTCTCGAAATGCTGAACAGGAAATACATAATAACGGTACTCCTCTGTTTCTTGATAGCCTTGCCGGTCAGCTGTATCGTCATAAACCGTTACCTTGCCGGTTTTGCAAATAGAACTCCCGTATCCTGGTGGGTCTTCCTCCTTACTCTTGTGGGGGTGTTGTCAGTGACCGTCATAATAGTGACACTGCGAAACTTGAACGCAGCACAGGCCAATCCGGTACATTCTCTCAAGGAGGAATGAAGCTATAGTAGGAATGAAACTAGAGGGGTGAAACTATAGGAGGGATGAAACTATAGGAGATGATTGGTTCTCAGAGAGTACGGACAATGCCGAATTTAATGCCGTAAAGGCCTTCGGTTGCAATTGCGGTAAACAGTCCGCTGAGCTTCCCCGTGAAGAGTACAAGTTGGTTGTCATACTCAGTCTTGTTGTCATATTTGGTTGCCGAACCTGAATAACCCAGCGAAAGTATTGCGACATTCACGAATATTGTTGTACTTTCGTTCAGTCTGAATCCCAACGCAGGCATAGCCTGAATGCCATAATTGAATTTTTTGTTGAAAATTTTGTATATATAGCCTTCCTCATCCACCCTTCTGGGGTACATTGTGCCATAGTATGCGTGCAAATCCGCCCATACGGAAAACCATCCGTCCTGACCGAATTCCATAAGTTTATACCGGCAGAAGGGTGCTATGTCCCAACCTATGCTGGATTTTACATATTTGTTGCTGTCATCCTCCAGATTATAGTAACTCTTGTCGAAATTCAAATTCAATCTGGCACCGGCCATAAGCTTGGTATTGAATATATAACCTAACTGAGGGGAGATTGTGCCTCCGTACGAACTGGTCATTGTTGAATTGCTTTCTCTGCTTTCCCGGATTCCGCTGTTCTTCCAGTTCACATCGAAGGAAAGGCCTGTGAATAATTGTGCACCGGCATTGAAGGGGATAAGTGCAAGGGCAAGTGCTGCAGTGATGATTAAGAAAAACTTTCTTTTGCCGTTTTCCATTTTCAAAGTTAATATTGTACAGTACTATCGGTATTTAAACAGGTACCGTTCCTTAGAACAGGTCCGTGCCGTTTTCCTCCGACTGGATGTAAATGTACTCGTATTTT
>DCIN01000042.1:26337-53240 GCA_002315815.1 Bacteroidales bacterium UBA1725
TGTTGTCTTTGGCGCGGCCGCGCCCAGCCGCTCATCCCAGGAGTAACATCGTGCCGGTGGTGCTGTTCCTCGCTATACAGAGGCAGACTTAGGCCCAGGAGAAGAAACGGCAACAATCTCAAAACCACGTTTCTGCAGGTCTGGAATCATTGCGTCAAAGAACTCTCTATCGATTCCGCTACCGTCACTGCCCTGATTATCTTTTTCTCGTTTCTGTTCATATATTATTGATTGTTCTTCAGTTCTTTCGCATTTCTATACTGAAATCTCCTCCAAATCGAAATCCTCAGCACGCCAACTGGAGTCCAGAGCACATCTATGGGATATTGGGTTATCAATCGGGATGCGTGCACTATCCATATCAACATAAGTCCTATGCGCGATGCGGCGTATCTATTCTGCCTCAGTCGATCGTCATAATGGCCGAAGTTGCCTGCACGCATTATCTCATCTAGCAGGAAGCGGCCTGCCTTCTCGTTTGATGTGCAAATCAGATACTGGTCCTCCAATCCGAATACATGCTGCATCATCCACATACAGGCCTCGGCAAAGCGAAGAAGGTCAAAGTGTTTCAACAGCTTCAGTATGTCGGGATCCTCCTCTTTTCTTGATTTTAGGATAAAGTACAGATCCATCATCTGCCTCATGCCCACTCCCTCGAAAAGCAAGTGCCAGAAGTTGTGGTTAAGCGTTAGTATCACGTTGAATGTATAGTCGAGTGTCGCAAAGCCCAAATCTGACTTGTAAGTAATATGCCGCTTCCCCTCCTCCTTAAACCATTTCTGCAGCCGTCTGTTTCTTAACAGATTCCTGCTAATCGAAGGACGATAATGCGGCTCCACCTTAGCACCGCCATCCCACGTGATATCAGCATGATGGTAATCGTAATAGTATAGCCTACCCGTCTTCCTTGCCCATTCAATCACAGCCCACGGTCCATCCACCATCCACAGGTCAATATCCCCTGACTGCCTGTAAGCCGCAAGCGACTGAACCTGTGCAGAGCCTGTCGTAACATAGAGCGATCCCACCGCCTGACCCTTCAGCACACAAGCCCGGAAGCCACTATTCTCAACTTCTCTGTACAACTCGGCACATTGCCGATTCAGCTCCTCATTCCGCGTCTTGATATATTCCACCTGCCACAGCCAGTTCATTAGTAGCTCCTTGGGAGGCAACTTCTGTTGCTCATTCAACCGCTCAATCCCCGCAAAGCAGACACCAACCAACGCTTGCTTCTTCGCCATCGCATACAGTTCGCCTCATTCATCCGCTGTAGGAGTCTGAGAAAGGCACACCTTTTTGCCAATAGATAGTTGCAAAAACTCAAAAAATAAATTGTTCATTGTGAATCTCGTAATAATTCTCGGAAATATTGTCTTTGTCATACATTCCGGATGATGTTTATTACCGATACACTAATATACATATTTTTATAAAGTGAAACCAAAACAGATTCTTAAAGTTGGTAAAGATATTGAGTATTTTTGTCTTTTTTTGTTGTACCTTCGCTGTTTCAAAAAACCATTGCGAGTAATTGAAATGAATTGTAACTATTTGAATCGCGGAATCATACTGTCTCTGGCATTGACTTTCTTTGCAAATGCATCTATAAATGCCCAGAACGTCCATCTTGGAATGACAAAGGACAGCCTTGTTATGGTTTTCGGTAATCCCTCTGCTGCCGGCGAAGGTACTGCCAAGTCTGACGAAACTGTTGCTGCCGCTGATGACGATTCCCCACTTCCCGCGTATTATGGCAAATCGCACAATCTCAATTCATTATTAACCCTTCAGCTTTCTCCGATTGAAATGTCTTATGATTATAGAGATAATACACTCGAAAACAGGACAGAGGCGATTCTTATCTGCAAGAACTCGGATTATTGTGACTACACAATCAAAATGTCAAATAACAGTCTGTACAGAGTCCACGAAGGTGAAAATATCATTGAAGGTGTAAAAGGCGCGTTCAGGTACAGATACTACAGGGGTAATACTGTCGGCAGAATTGATGTCAAATATCCGTATGTGATGCCAGTAGCACCGGGAACCAAGGTCAGATTCATCAATGAACAGCGAGAGTATCACCGCAGTTTTGTTGTTCTTGCAGATACAGGAGAATCATTACACGCGATGAGAGCCGGTCGTGTATGCCTGACTGACGATGAAAGATGCATTCTTGTATACCACAAGGACGGGAGTTTTGCTGCATATATGAATGTGGAGGACAGATGTGTATATCCCGGTGATTCTGTAGAACCCGGCGATCCGATCGGGAAGTGCGGTGCCGGGAAAATGTCCATCAGCCTGTTTTACCTTGACAAAAATAAAATCAATGATAACGCCTGGTCATACACTCACTTTACACCATATTTCAGGACGGCGGAAGCTGATGTCAAACTGGAAACTGATGTTGAATATGTTTCCTACATCGATGATGATATAATCACAAAAGAGATGAGCCGATTGAGAAAGAAAATATACCTTCATGGGACTAAGTAAATCTCAAAAAATGAAACTCGGTACTATTAGCTTTGCTTTGATTCTGGCGTTGTCAGCGTCGGCTGCGTTCTCCTTGAATGCTCAGATACTCAATGTAAATGCATCGGGAGAAAAGCTTCCTGATATATGGTCCAAGCGGTTTAACCAGACTCTGATAAAGGAGGTGGAGTTCTACGGACCATTGGGACTTGCAGACACGGTATCTGTAAATCTTGTCGTTTTCAAAGATAGAGACAAGGCCAATGCTTATTTGAGCCAATACGATCCTATGATTTACGGGCGGAGATACAGTGGTATGTTCATCCACGATACCCGGACTGCAGTGATTCTTGTTTCGAATGATTTGAATAAGAGCCTTGGTACCGTGTTTCACGAAATCAGCCATTTTCTCTATCATTCGGTCTTGTCCGGCTCCAAATACCCATCATCTTATTCCTCATATTGTTTGAATGAAGGTATTGCCGAATATTTCTCGTATATGAGGGTGAAGAATGACGGCAAAACTGTTCAGCAAGATGACAGCTACGCTCTGAACAGTGTGAAGTCACTGATAGAAATCGACGAATTCAATCTTGATGAATATCTGTCAATGGGTCAAAGCCGGTTCAATGACAAGAGCAGCAGTGACACCAATATATCCTACCACGTCTCATATGTCATCGTGCTCACCCTGTTCAACAAACTGGGTGATGACGGTATGAGAAATCTCTTGTCAATGATAAAGAACGGCTATTCATTTTCATCTGCCGTGGATACTCTCTATCCCGGAGGAAAGCAATCCCTTGACCAGGATATCAGAGCGATTGCATCAGTCAAGTAGCCGGGTCAGGGAATCTCCACCACAGTCTCCCATACGCCGTATGCGGTCCAGAAGCCAAGTGCTCCGTCCACTATTTCAGGGAGATTGCTTGTGACAGGGAAGAGCGGATTGCCGGAATATTGGGAATTATTGTCGCAAATGTTCCAGAATTCCTTCATTTTCAGGGGCATTGTACAGAAACGAAGATATATGGTTTCTCCGGAATGGAAGGAAAACAAGCGGAAAGAATTCGTTCCTTCCACATCATCCGTTCTGTTGTAATTGCTTGCCACCTGCCATTTGTTATCATTGGATGAGCGGAATAAAAGTCTGTAACTGAGGCTGTCGGCTGAACAGTTTTCGTATTCCCCGACTATCGAATAGCTATCATTCCCGTCATTCTTCAGCTCGAGCTTAGTCACAGGCACACTTTTTACAATCCGGCTTGATGCCTTGGCCTTCTTACCCCAGCAACTGACCTCCAGTGTATATGTCTTGCCTTTTTCTCCCAGCATCTCGCTTGATGTGAAAATATAGGGAAGCGAGTAACCGCTGTTGTCATTTTTCCCAACCAGATGAACTGTTCTTGTGCCGTCGCTCAGACTTACATTGGCATACCAGCCGATGTAGGCCGACAAGTCTTTTTCGCTGACTCCCTCCGAAATGGCTGGGATACTCCGGGATACGAGCACAACAGGATATTCTCCTTCGGAAATCCAGCCTTCCACGACAAGTTCGCTCCCTTCATCTGTAAGAGAGACAGGCTTGCAGGCTGTCTGTGCAATGAACATAAGCAGTAAGGCGGTGCTCAGAGCCTTGTTCAGAATTTTATGAAGAATGAAACCGAAGGGATACATTTGAGGTCGATGTAAACGGGTGAGTATGAGTAAACGTCTGTAGAACTGTCTGTTGAATAGTCTTTTGACATCCTGTAGCAGAGTATGTCCCTTCCGCAGTTGACATTGTAGAGCGACAGATTGAATCCTCGTGTCATAGCTGGATTGAGATAGAAATTGGCGGAGAGATCGAAACGGACTGTTGAAGGCATTCTGCTGCTGTTATATTCATCGAAGATGCTTATCAGCCTGTTTGATATGAAACAGAAGGCCTTGACGGGTGTGAACGGTGTTCCTGATGCGAGGAAAAAAGTACCGGAGAATTCCCATCGCCCCGTCCGGTACGATGCAAGAGCTTTGAATTCGTGTGGCCTGTCGTGCGAGGCGGGATAAGCTTTCTGGCTTCCGTTTCGCGCAAATGTCCTCCTTGCTCGTGAGTAACTGTATGAGAGCCATCCGGTCAATTTGCCGGAATTTTTGTGGAACATCAGATTGACCCCGCAGTTGGTTCCACTTCCGTGTAGGAGATGTTCACTGAGCTTGAAATTTGAGTCGGTAAGGTCGAGAAGATGGCCGTCATATTCCATCTGATTGGAAAGTGCCTTGAAATACCCTCCGGCTGACACTGAGAACATACCGTCAAGTAAGCCGACATTGTAATTCAAATCCACACCCATAGAGCGTTGCGGCTTGGAGTATTCCCCGGCCGGAAGCCAGAATTCCACCGGAAGGTTGATATCTGACAATCCCGTCTGGAAAATGTACTGGTGGTTCATTCCCGCCTTGAGAGAGATTTTCCCGGCGCGGGACATATTTACCAGGAATTCCAATTCGGGGGAGAATCCGAAATGGGAACCGGAATTGACAATACAGTCGCCTTTGAGCGTAATGTTCAAATCCAGTCGCGGGAGTAGATTGTGCTCCTTTCTGATCCAGAGATTCCCCTCGAATGAATCTGACTGCGGTGACAATTGCGGACAGCTACGAAGCCATACAAGGTTCAATCCCGACGAAAGACCCTTGCCGCAGGTCAAGGCAGCCTTATAGCCGGCATCGGATATGCTTGACGGTATATCTTTTTTGAAGTTCAAAAAACTGATACCAAGGCTGTTGGAGTATTTGCTGAAATATAACTTCTGGCTCAGGCTGGCAGAATTGAAGATATGGTCCCAGCTGATGGCGCCGACGGTATTGCCCCAACTGTCATTTATGTTTGTACCGAAATTGCAGTTGAAGAAGTCTCCTCCACCGTAGAAATCAAACTGAAGCCTGTCATTCTTCCCCACTCTGAATATTCCGCCAATTATGACGTCGGTGAGACCATACGTGAAAGGATTATTGTCGATTTTCAATTGGTTCCCGAAGAGGAGATTCAGGAAAGACCGTCTGAATGTGGTGAATATGGCGGAGTTGCGGCCTATAGGAATTGCAAGTGTACCGTCAGCCTCGATTATTCCTATGTCAAATTCGCCTCCAACTCTGCAGGGTATTGAGTCCCTTGTCACCATTGAAATTTCTCCGCCCAGCCTGTTCTCGAGGGCTGTGGAATGTTTCAGCGTCATCTTCGAGAAATGAGAAGGGGGGAATATTGAGAACAAACCAAGAAAGTGCTGTGCTCCATAAACAGGTACTCCGTTCAGGGAAAGCGAATTGTGTGAATTCTCGCATCCGTCGATGTGTATTCCCGAGTCATATATGGACGAAAGCTGAACACCGGGCAGGTAACGGGCTCCGCGAAGTGCATCAGTTGAGCCGAAGAAGCGGGGGAGTGCGGAGTTCAGTGACGATTCCATAACCACAGCCCCGGATATCTCGAGGAGTCCGGAGCTGTTTCGTTTGCTTATGACTATTGCACTGTCTATCCTGTTTTCGGACAAAAGACTGTCCGGATCAGAAGGAAAAAGACTGTCTTGTCCTGCAAACAGATTCGAAATAATCAGAATTACAGCAATGACACGCACTGGCCAGCCATATTGTTGTACTTTCCGAGGAGAAGAGTCAGATAGTCAGATGAGAAGAATGAATTGATGTCCTCGAATCTTGTTCCGTCAGGAAGAACGACTACGGGAGAGACATACCAGATGCGCTCATACTTGTTTCCAGAATAGAAAGGATAGAGTTCGAAGCGGCACTGCATTACGTCTGAAGAGAAATAGACTCCGCTTGTAAGCAATTCATTCATACTATAAACAGTCTGTTTGAACTGCTCTTCACTCTGATAAAAGTCTTCAAATTTGCGAGCGTATCCGTTGAATGTGTCCATATCGCTCACCGTTGCTCTGAACTGGATTTTACCAAGAAGATTTAGTTCGAAATCTGCTGATCCTCCGCGAGTTGCTGAACAAGTCTCAGAGACGATAACCTTGTCTCCATTGTAAATGCAAGTGTTGACGGTGAAGGTGTTTCTGTCGTAACCGGCCTTGGTGATGCAGTACTTGTATCCGGCTATCTCCACTGTGACCTTGCCGAGGAACTTTGTGGTGGCAAAGTCGGGTGAGGCTGTGAAGTCAGTCAGGTCGGAGTCGAGAACCATACAGTACTTCAGCATCTCTTCGTCTTTTTTGCAGACAGTTACATTGAACAGTTTGGGAATGCTGACATATTCCTTCATCAACATACTGTTCTGAATGAGTGCCACGATGGACTCTTCGGAAAAATCGACAGAGATGGTCCACAAATTCTCAAAATTGACGTTGATGCCATCACTTTCGCTGAATGTGAATTTACCGTTTGCGAACACATAGTTTCCGCGGAACATATCCAGGCTGTAAGTGATGGATGCATTGTCACCCATTCCGTATGCCACTCCGATAATGGAATTAATGACACCTTGAATATCATTTCCGCTTCCCTCGTATTTGCTGAAGTCCATATTGCTGATATCCGACAAGTTGGAAAGAGCACCGGCCATTTTCTCACTGTCGAATTCGGCGGCAAGTTGCTCGGAGACAGTCTTGAACTTGGCTTTCTGGGATTCTGAATCAAGAACCTTGGTCACGCTTTCCATCATTTCGGGCTTAGGGGTATCATCCGAAATCTCGAAAGGATCTGTCTTTTCGTTGCAGGAATACATAAACAACGCTGCAACAGATACAATTACAATAAATTTTCTCATAATTATAGTGGAAAAAGAGTTTCGTACACAGAATAATTATGCAAAGTTAAGCAAAAAAAGTGAATATCCTATATGCTTTTCCTGTATGAACGCCGACGCATATATGGAACTGTTTCGTATTGATCGAACAGCGAATTCACCTTGAAGTTCTCTTCAAGTTGGGGATTAAGAATCATACGCTTGATTCCCTTCTTGATGCAATTGTCGTGTAAATACTTGAACATCAGTACACTGGCTCCCTTACCCTGATACTCGGGAAGAATTCCTATCATCAGAGCTTCGAGAGTGTCGTTCTTATTGAGAGCCCTGAGTATACGCAGAAGTCCAAACGGAAAAAGCCGACCCCCTGATTTCTTCACGGCCTTGGAAAGAGAGGGCACGCAGAACGCAAATCCCACAGGCTTGTCTTCGGAGTCAACACACACGGCGACGAAGTCCTTGACCAAAATCGGAATGTAGGTCTGAAGATATCTCTTTATCTGCCTGTCAGTGAGAGGAGTGAACTGGAAAAGCACAGAGAATGCCGTGTTGTAAAGGTGGAATATATCCATCCCATATTTCCGCGAAAGTTCCATTGTGCTCCTCGATTTGGCAATATGAATGTCGTAGCGTTTCTCTATGACATCGGCAAGTTTGAACATCGGAGGATATTCATCATTGATGATTGTCACTCTCTGTACCCAGTCAACATCTTTAGTGAAACCTGCAGCTGCAAGCATAGTATCATAGTAGGGATAGTTGTACAGACAGGTGAAGGGGCTGAGATTCTCGTATCCTTCCACGAGCAGCCCCTCCTTGTCCATATCTGTAAAACCCAGGGGACCCTTGGCTTCTTTGCAGCCGTGTTCACGTCCCCAGCTGATGACTGAGTCCAGCAATAAGTTCAAAACATCCTGATCCTCAATGAAGTCAAGCCAGCCGAACCTTACGGCAGTTCCATTCCATTTCTCATTGGCCTTGTGATTGATGATAGCGGCCACACGCCCGACTGTCCGACCGTCCTGTCTGGCCAGGAACAGTTTGGATTCACAGAACTCGTATGCTCCGTTGGTCCTGGGGTTGAACGTATCGAATTCGTCATTCTCCAGAGCCGGGACCCAGTTCTGATTCCCTTCATAAAGTGTGTATGGAAAGCGGATGAATTCCTTGAGAAGTTTCCGCGAATCTACGCTGATTATGGATGTTTTCATTACTATTGCGTACTTCCGCCACCAACAGAACAATAGATTTTGCTTACCGCCTGTAATTTTGCAGCCTTGTTGGCTATCAGAGCCAGCTTTGCATCGAAGAAATTGGTGTTGGCATACAGCACGTCGAGATAAGTCTTGTCCATACTGTTTTTCATCAAGTATTCGGTGTCTTCTCTTGCCCTGTCAAGGGCATTGACTCTGGCGGTGTAGAACAGCTCCTTATCTGTGCAAGTATTGAGAAGAATGAACGCGTCATTGACCTCTGTTCCTGCCTGCAGCAGAGTTCTCTGGAATTCCAGCCCGGCCTCACGCTGACGGCTTTTCGCAATTCTGAGCGCTGCGACACGGTTCCCGGAATTGAGAATGGGCTCAGTCAGAAGGGACTGTACCCAAAAGGCAAGTCCTGAAAACAGCCCGAGTTCTCCTTTTATCGTAAGGGCCGGGAAGAAGTCAAGAACTGCTCCGCGTCTGAGATAATGGGCGAGTTCCAGATTACGTTCAGCAGCCCTGACATCTGGACGGTTGGTAAGCAACAGCACCGGAAGTCCCGCCGAGATATTCTGAGGAACAGTCTGGGATTCCAGTGTCCCTCTGTCGATCTTGGTACCAGGCTCATTGGCAATGAGTAAGTTGAGAGCGTTTTCGGTCTGTTTGACCTTGGACTGCAAGTCGGTCAGGCTGGTCTTGATATTCTCGAGATTGGCCGTGTACTGATCCACAGCGATACGGTCTGCCGCGCCTGCATCCATCAGAGCCTCGACCGTCTTTACAGACTCCTCCCAAGACTTCTGCATATCAGCTGCCGTTGCAATCTGCGAATCCAGCATAAGCAGTGTGTAGTAGCAGGTTGCAACGTCGCAGATGAGTGAGGACTGTACTGCCTGACGGAAATCCTCCATCTGTTCAGCGCTGGCCTTTGCCGACTTGTGGTTGTTGATGTTGCGGAAAACGCCAAGGTTCCAATCGGATGTGAATGATACGTTGAAATTGTTCTGGGCTGGTGTTCCCGCATTGCCCTGAAGCATAGAAACACCGCTGACATTCAGAGTGGGATAGTAACTCAATGCTGCATTCTTCAACTTGGCCTCAGCCTGTTGAACGTGTTCAGCGGCTATGTTCAGATTTATGTTTCTGGAAATAGCACTGTCGATAAGTGTCTGGAGACAGGGATCGGTAAAAACATCCTTCCAGTCAAGAGAAGCCATCGAAGAGTCGGAAGAGGAAGCCGCGACATCTCCGAAAAGAGAGTCAGACACTTCGCTGACTTTCTGATATCTGCCCAATGTGGAGCAGGATACGCAGGCCAGACATATCAATATGGCAAGCAGGTTATTCTTCTTCATCGTCACTTACTTTTTTCATTTTGTCCTGTATTTTCTGGAATGTCGTGTACATCAAAGGCGTGATGTAGAGAAGGCCTACTGTTCCGACCAGTATTCCGACTATGGTACCCAGACCGAGAGAGAAATTACCTCTACCGCCCACACCGTTGATTGATAGAACGAGTGGCAAAAGACCGATTACCATAGTGCCGACAGTCATCAGAATCGGCCTCAAACGGGCACTGGCTGCCTCTATGGCCGCTGTGTCAGTTTCCATACCGCCCTTGTGCCTTTCTACCGCATATTCGGTAATGAGGATTGCTGTCTTGGCCAGAAGTCCTATGAGCATAATGACACCGGTCTGCAGGTAGATGTTATTGTCCAGACCCACAAGCGAGGACACTCCGAATGAAGCGGCCAAACCTACAGGAACTGCCAGAAGCACAGAGAGAGGAATCACGAGACTCTCGTATAGCGCGGCAAGAATGAGATAGATGATGAATACACAGAGAAGGAGGATGGCTCCGAGGCCGCCCTGGTTGTCCTGCTCTCTTGCCATTCCTGCAAAGTCGAGAGTGTAGCCTTCGGGCAGATTCTTGGCCGCTATGTCTTTAAGCGCTGCGATGGCTTCGCCTGTGCTCTTGTCGGAATTTACGCTTATGTTGATGGAGGTGAACTTGTTGAATGATGTCATAGAGTCCGGACCATAAACCCTCTTCAGGGAAACGAATGAACTCAAAGGTGCCATTTCTCCATTTGCAGTACGGATGAAAGTGTTCTGAAGAGAGCTCTCGTCCCTTCTGCTGTCAGCGTTGCCCTGTACCATCACCTTGTAAACTTTGGCGAAGAGATTGATGTCTGAAACGTATGCCCCTCCATAGAAACTGCCGAGTTCGGAAAGCACGTCCTTGGGGCTGAGTCCCGCCCTGATGCACTTGGCCACATTCACGGAAACTTCCCACTGGGGATAATCCATATTGAATGACATAAACGCAGAGAGACCGGCTTTTGAAGCTTCTTCGACAAAATCTGAGGCAACGCCGTAGAGATCATCAATAGTTCCTCCCCTGCGGTCCTGAATATATGCGTCAATACCGTTGCTGGTACCGTATCCGGGAATCATAGGAGTCGAGAAAATCATACAGTTGGCTTCCTCATATTTGGATGTGACGGCCAGCATATTGGCATAAACCTTCTCCAAAGTGGCATCGGAGCCTCGTTTTTCCCAGTCTTCAAGCTTGCAGAACATTAGGGCGGCTGAAGAATTGGCTCCGGCTATGAAACCATATCCTCCGGTTACAGAAAGACTCTCCACACCCTTGACGGTAAGAAGCTCGTTTCCGATTTGAGTGGCAAGTTTGTCGGTGGCGAAAAGGGAAGTGCCGGGAGGTGTGTTCACCTCGACGATGAGCAAACCTTTATCCTCTTCAGGTACAAGTCCCGAGGGCATAGTCTTCATAAAGAACACGAGCAGGAATGCACCTATTGCGATGACAAGCCAGAACACAGGCTTTTTTCCCAAGCTGCCCTTGAGCGAATTGCCGTATTTCAAGCTGAACTTGTTGAAGAATCCGTCGAACCAGCGGGCATATTTCTGCTGGAAGGTGAGTTTCGCGCCAGGTTCCGGACGTTTGATGGGTTTGAGCATCAAAGAGCACATTGCCGGAACGGTTGTAAGCGCGTTGAGAGCGGAGATACCTACAGCCACTGCCATAGTGAGACCGAACTGACGGTAGAAGACACCGCTTGTTCCACCCATCATCGAGACGGGAAGGAATACTGCCATAAAAACAAGAGATGACGTGATTACCGGCAGGGCCACATCCTTGACGGCTTCTCTGGTGGCTTTGAACGGGGAAGTGATGCCTGAATCGAATTTCGCATGCACCGCTTCCACCACCACAATGGAATCGTCCACGACTGTGCCTATTACCAGCACGAGGGCGAAAAGTGTGAGGAGGTTGATGGAGAACCCGGCCACCATCATAAATGCAAAGGTACCGATGAGGGATACCAAGATGCTTATGAAGGGGATGATTGTGCTTCTGAAATCCTTGAGGAAAAGGAGAACGATGAGGATTACAAGGATGATGGCATCCCTGAGTGTATCAACAACCTGACGAATGGAAGCGAAAAGGAAGTCGTTTGTGTTCATCAGGGTCGCGATTTCGATGCCGCTGGGAGCTTCGGCTTTCGCCTGCTTGAGAACGGCTTCGATTTCCTTGTTGACCTTGGTTGCATTTGAACCTGCGGCCTGATAAGCAACACAGGTCACGCCGGGATGTCCATTGGCCTGTCCGGTGAACATATTAGTCTCGGTGCCAAGTTCAACCTTGGCAATATCCTTGAGTCTCAGAATATTTCCGCTTTGGTCAGCACGAATGACAATCTCCTCGAATTCCTCTATTGATTTGAGTCGTCCGGTATATTTCATCGTGTATTGGAATGACTCGTCCGAGCCCTGTCCCAGAGTTCCTGTTGCAGCCTCGATATTCTGTGATGCAAGCACGCCCATTACATCTGAAGGATTCAGGCTGTGCTGCTGCAGAGATACGGGATCAAGCCAGATTCTCATCGAATAGTCGCTTCCGAACGACTGGAACTTGCCGACTCCGTTGATGAGCATTATCTGCGGCTTTATGTTGATGGAAGCGTAGTTCGAGAGGAATTTGTAGTCATAGCTGTCGTCGGGAGAGTAGATACAGAATACCTGGAGCATCGAGTTCTGCTTCTTCTGTACCGACACACCGACCTGCTTCACTTCAGCGGGAAGCAGGGACAGTGCCTTCTGCACCCTGTTCTGCACGTTGACCGCCGCCATATCGGCGTTGGTCCCAAGTTTGAAGACCACTTCTATGTCAGCGTTTCCTGCATTCGAAACGGATGACTTCATATAAAGCATATCCTCAACTCCGTTGATGTTCTCCTCGAGAGGCGTGATGACGGATTTGATGATGGTCTGGGCATCGGCCCCGTAGAATGAAGTCGAAACTTCGATGGTAGGAGGTGCGATGTCAGGGTACTGCTCGATTGGCAGCGACATCAGCCCGAGAACTCCCACGAGCACGATAAGCACGCTTATCACACCGGAGAGTATGGGCCTCTTTATTAAATTGTCGAGTTTCATAGACTTAGTCGATTACCTGTATTTTCATACCGTCCATCAGACGGTTGGTTGTAGTAGTGATGACGTCACCTGCCTTGACAGGCATATTCCCTTCTGAATCAGGATATATCGCCCACTGGCTGGCATTGAGCCTGGAAGCGGTCACCTCTGTCTGTAAGATAGTCCCGTCCTTTACCACGAACACGTAATATTTGTCCTGTATTTCCTTCATCGATGCTCTGGGAACTACTATCATATTGTCTTCGTTGATTCTGAGTATGACCTGACAGGAAGCGCCCGATAGAAGTTTCTTGTCGGGATTGGGGAATATCGCCCTGGCGGGAATTGATCCTGTTTCGCTGGAAATGAGGCCGCTCAAAGAATGGAGTTTGCCCTCGTACGGATAATCTTCTCCGAGATTTGTCCTGAGAAGGAGGGGAATAGAAATATCCTTGGGTGTTTGGGTATTCGAGCTGAGCTGGAGATAGGTATTCTCAGAAATGGAGAAGTCAGCATATATGGAAGAGTTGTCCGACACTACAGTGAGGGGAGTGGTGATGGTTGTGCCTACCAGGCTTCCTACTCTGTAGGGAAGGGAACCTATGTAGCCTTTGCCCATCGTGCGTACTTTAGTGAACGAGAGATTGTTTTCGGCATTCTTAAGGGCTGCCTCAGACTGCCCGAGTACGGCTTCAGCAGTCTTTACTTCATTTTCGGCCAACCTGAGCTGATATTTGCTGATGATGTCCTTGTCGAAAAGGTTCTTTTTGCTTTGGCAGGTGAGTTTTGCAGTTTCGAGCTGCGCCTTGGAAACCTCCACTTGGGCGAGTGCCGCATCATAGGCTGCCCGGTAGGGGACATCATCGATTTCAAACAGAATGTCACCACGGTTGACAAATTGTCCTTCAATTACTTTGACTGCAGTGACCCTTCCGCTGACCTGAGGATAGATTGCAACATCCTGAAGACCTTTGACCGTAGCGGGGAAATTGTAATCAATGACACAAGAGGTGTCTTTGAGCGTGATGGTGTGAACTTGAGTAAGCTGGACGGCAGAATCATCGCCGGAACCGCAGGAAGCCACAGAGAGTAACGCGGCACAGATTGCGGATAGTTTGATTTGATAATTCATTTTTGTAGTCTGTTTATTATCTATTTCTCTTTGTTATCTCTTTGTTATCTCTTTGTTATCTCTTTGTAATCTATTTGCATTCCGTTCGTTTTCACTAACACAATGATTCACTTTACAAGTGAATCTCAGAAAGGAATGACTGTGAAACCGAAACTGTTCTCCACAGTGGAATCAATCACATACTTGGGATTGACAGATGCTCCCCAGGAGTTGTCTCCGCCCACTCCCATCATTATCTTGTCCACGCACAGCTCCACAAAATCGCGGGGAACAATGTCATTGATGTGGGTCTGCTTGCGGCCGTTTGTCACGTCCACGTCGTTGTTCACATAGTAATTTGTCTGAACCTCGTGAGAACTCTCCTGCGAGTCGAAATCTTCCACACTGTTGCGCAGGGCGTTGAATTCCAACAGGTCATCGGCTATGAAGCACAGGCCGTGGCCATCGGGGCCGGACACACTGAACCAGCGCACGTCTGTGCGGTGACCTGTCTCCTGAGGTCTCACATAGGGATAGTACATATCCTCTGCAGTGGTTTCATAAAGCCCGACCAATGAACCTGTCTTTCTGTCCCAATAGTTGTCCACATCTCCGCGGCCATAGTACTCAACCTTGTCACAGGCAGCAGGTACACGGAGCCTCAGACCGACACGTGGTATCGACGGCTGCATCGATTTTCTGAAGAAAGCCGGCATTCCCGGTTGAGAGGGTGCTTCAGGCTCAGGCACTGGGGCAAGGGAAGCGTTCACCCTGAGCTTCCCGTCGGGATAGACCGTGTAATCGACAGTGTAGGATGTCCTGAGTGAATCCAGAGCATAAGTCACTTTCAGCGTGACACAGTATTTCTGCTCCGAAACGGAGAAACCGCTTATTTTGAATTCGCGTGAAGCGGCTTTCCAAGCGGCTGAACGGGATGGAAGCCTGTTGCCGTAGTCATTGTCCACGGGTCCTCTCCAGAAATTCGGACGTATTCCGAACCCGTCCTTGAGATACTCGTTGCCATTGACCTTGTATGAACAGAGGACTCCTTCCGTCTTGTCGAAACTCATTTCTATGTTGCCGTAGCGGTAGGATACTATGTCACCCTTGCCTGTTTCCTTGAATTTTGCCCGCTGCTGCGTGAATTCGGGAACAAAGGAAGGCCTGTCACCGAGACTGAACTGCTCATAAGCGATGATGTGGCCCTTGGGAAGTCCGGGGGCTTCATTGCGTACTCTGGCATATACGTTCATCAAGTATTCCACCCCGGCCTTTCTTCCCTTGAGGGCGTAGGGAATGGCTGCATAGCCACTTTCGCCGGGGGCGAGTGCCGGAGCGTCAAAACTGCCTGTCTCCACAGTACGGCCGTCGGCCAGAATGGAGTAGGAATAGTCGTATTCATCCAAATTGGTGAAGAAGAAGCGGTTGGTCAGTTTGACCATATAGTCGGAAGGACCGTCCTGGGTGAATACTATGTTCTGATAAACTTTCTTGACCTCTGTCATAGCCGGATGAGGGTTTCTGTCAGGACTGATGAGTCCGTTGATGCAGAAATTGCCGTCTGAGGGTGTCTGATATCCGAAATCTCCGCCGTACGCCCAGAAGCCTTTGTCCTCCTGCCACAGACCCTGATCTATCCAGTCCCAGATGAAACCGCCCTGCAACTGCCGGGCATTGTAGAAAACGTCCCAGAGATCGACCAGATCTCCGGTGCTGTTGCCCATAGAATGTGCGTATTCGCAGGCGATGTAAGGTTTTGTGAGATCTCTGCTGTCCGTCATACGGAGCCCTGATTCTGTGGGATACATAGGCCACTGGATGTCGCTGTTTCTGTCATTGCCGGCATCTCCGTAAACTATGGGACGCATCTTCTCCTTTGCCTTGAGATCATCGTAACTCTTGTAGAAATTGATGCCGTTGGAAGCTTCGTTTCCCAAAGAAAAAATCACTACACAGGCGTGGTTCTTGGTGCGTTCGTACATATTCAATTCCCTCTCTATCTGGAGGGGGAAGCAGGTGCTGTCCTTTGCGAATCCACGGAATCCGTGGCTTTCCACATTGGCCTCGCTGCAGACATAGAAACCGTATTGGTCGCAGAGCTCGTAGAATCTGCGCTGCTGAGGATAATGGCTTGTGCGTATGGCGTTTATATTATGCTGCTTCATAAGCTCGAAGTCGCGCACCATATCCTCTTCGGACACCACGTGTCCGGTGTGCTGATTGTGTTCGTGAATATTGACGCCCTTGATCATCACTCGCTTTCCGTTCACGAGAAAGTCCGTGCCGGATACTGTCGCAGTGCGGAAACCGACTTTTTCGGAAGTGTATTCAGTATGCCCTGATGCATCGGTAAGTGATATCAGCGCAGTATAGAGTACGGGATGCTCGGCACTCCAGGGACTCACGTTTCTGACCACGTGGTCGAAGTACACCATATTGCCGTCTTCGAGCGATTCGGCCGGTGATACGGAGGCATCCTTGACGGCATTCCAGATCTCCTCTCCGGAGGGGTCCAGCAGACTGACGCCGACTTTGACGTTCCGGACCTTCCTGCCAAGATTTGCAAGCTTGACTCCGAGAGTCAGAACTCCGTCGGTGAAAGTGTCATCAAGAGGTGATTCAACCACAATATCGCGGGCAAGCACTTCAGGACGCGAGGTCAGATAAACGTCGCGCTCGATTCCACTGATGCGCCAGAAATCCTGACATTCGTAAAAACTTCCTGTGGACCATCGGTGTATCTCGACGGCAAGAACATTCTCGCCATCTACAAGCCAGGGGGTGAGGTTGAATTCAGCAGGGTCCTTGGAGTCTTCCGTGTATCCGATCTTTTGTCCGTTGATATAAATCCAGGCACACGATTTCATTCCTCCGAACTGAACGAAAACCTGACGTCCGATCCACGATGAGGGTACGGTGAACCTCAGACGATACTGGCCCCCGGGTATGATTTCGGGGAAGGAAGGCTCCTTCTTGGCACTGTTCACTGACCATTCGAAAGGCGAGTTGACATATATGGCTGTACCGTAACCGTTGATTTCCCAGTTTGCGGGCACCTTGAAATCATCCCAGGCCGAGTCGTCAAAGGTGGGGGCGGCGAAGTCTTCCGGCAGATTCCTGAAGTCCGCGGCATAGTTGAATTTCCATATACCGTTGAGCGATTTGAAGAAATCCGACTGCGAGTAATTGTCTTCGATTGCAGACTCTCTGTCGGTGTACATCATATAGTCGGCGTGAGGATACTCCTTGCCTATTGCTGCTACGGACCTGTCTTTCCATTCGTCCTGGGCTATGGCCAGAATAGAAAGCGATGAAAACAAGAATGCTGACAGTATCGCCTTTTTCATTTCATAAATTTCTTAAGAGGTGATTTTGATTGCTTGATGCCCTCAGCTACGGACTTTGCGTTGCGGTTCGCTCCGAGTTCAGATGAATGCACGTGGTCGCGTTGGAACTGGGCGTTCACTTCATCCTTCGTCATCCTGTCCAGCTTTGCGGCAGAAATTTCATTGACATCGATGAATTCCACTCCCATCTGCAAGGCTGCTTCCTGAGCCCAGGGCTTGAAGCGGGTGTCGCGGGCAATCTTGCCGGATTCATCCCTGACGTTGGACGGAGTAAGGCCCAGGATTATGGGTGTGGCACCTTTCTCCTTGGCATCAAGGCAGAATTTGCGCAGATACCACCCGTAACTGTAGATGCCTTCATTGATGCCGCTGGCCTCGATTGTCATTATCTCCTTGTCGTCGTTGTTGCCGGAGAATTCGCCTCTGGCCTTACCGACATTGATGTCCCCGCCGTCGTTGTGCCCGAACTGGATGAGGACATAATCACCGGGGCGGAGTTCGTCATACACGACATTCCAACGTCCTTCATTGAGGAAAGTCCTTGCGCTTCGACCGGCCTTGGCGTGGTTGTCAACAGTGATTTTGCCGCTCTTTACATAGTTCTGCATCACCTGACCCCAGCCTACCTGGCCGCTGACTTCAGAATTGTCTATCTTGCCTGTTGAGTCGCCCACGATGAAAAGTACCGGTTTGCCTTCTTCGCGCGCGGCGCTCTCATAATGGGTTTCGGGAAGGAGATAGGAGGAGAGAGCGATGTCGGGGCGCTTGCGCAACTCTTCGACAAAGGTTTCGGCATTGATTATTGCGCCGAAAGAGCTTGAGTGGATACCATCGCTGAAATAGAGATACTTGGTCTTGAGAGGGTCGAAGACGTTGTCGTATTTGTAGCGTATGGCTGCGTTGAAGTCAATGAAAGGGACATCGAGTTCTTCGGCTATTTCCTTTATCATCGAGGTTTTGGAATCGGGAACAGCCTTGCCCTCCTTGTCGAAACTGTTGCGTTGGGTAAGGGACAGGAGCAGGGGATTGGCACCGCGGGCACGAATCTCTTCCACATAGATGCGAAGATACTCGCCGAAGGTGTACACCCTTTCACGAGTCCCGGATCCGGGCAGGATGACCTCCTTGAATTCTTTTCCCGTGCCGGGGAGAAGGCCACGGAAACGACCGTCGTTCATCTCCGCACCGTTGCTGCGGTCATTGTGTCCCAACTGGACTATCACCCAGTCTCCGGGCTTCACACCGCGCAGGGTGTGGAAGAGCCAGGTCTTATAATAAGAACGGGTGCTTTCTCCACCCAGTGCGTGGTTCTCAACTGTGATGCGGCTGCTGTCGAAATAGTTCTGAAGATAATATCCCCAGCCCCACTGGCCGTTGCTTCCGTTGCCTTCAACCTCGGTGCGCATCGTGGAGTCGCCGATGAGGAATATCTCGGGATTGTCACCTTTCCTGTGAGAGCCGGATACTGGCCGTTCAGAACGTGATGTATTGATGCTGTCAATGACAGGATTGATGTTCAGATTGTCGGAATTGATGGGAGCATAGCGCTTGAAGGAAGGTATGAATCCCTGCGGCGTGCCAAGTTCCTGTCTTGGAGGCATCTGGCCACCAGGCTGTTGCTGAGTCTGCTGAGCCTGTTGAGTCTGCTGAGTCTGCTGCGGCAGTTGCTTGGTTTGCTGAGCCTGTTGCGTCTGCTGAGCCTGCTGCTGTTGGGAAACTGGAGTTTTGGGCTGATTCATACGGAAACCGCTGAAGGCAGCACGGGGTATCTGGCGGAATTCGGCATTCTGGTCCAGAATTCCAGTCTGCGCTGAACAAACAAATCCAAACAACAACAGGGCTGTGCCCGAACAAATCATCAATCTGTGCATATCATCATATCTTATTGATTACCAACTTATTTTTTTCTTTACTAAAGTTGGGAGATGAGCCGGTAAAATAATTCTGTCATAGTGTCAGCGGCCTTGTCCGCCTGCTTCACTACATCATCTCCGTCATTGAAGTTGCGCTCCAGATTTTCGAAGTTGCATTCGTTGGTTATAACCGACATTCCGAACACGCGCATCCCGCAGTGCCTGCCGACAATGACTTCGGGAACGGTGGACATTCCGAGAAGATCTGCCCCTATGGCGCGGTAGAAACGTACTTCAGCAGGGGTTTCGTAGGTGGGACCTGTACTGCCGAGATAGACGCCTTTGTGCAGGCTGACATTCATCTGAGCAGCAATCTGCATCGCCTTCTCCTGCAGTTCAAGGTCGTAGGCGCAGGTCATATCCGGAAATCTGGGTCCGAACTCGTCCCTGTTGGGACCTATAAGAGGATTGGGGAACAAGCAGATATGGTCCTTTATTATTGAAAGATCACCTGTATGATAATCCGGATTGCAGGTACCGGCGGCGTTGGAAACGAACAGGTAACTGCATCCCAAGAGGCTCATCACCCGTATGGGAAGGGTCACAAGATCCATAGGATATCCCTCGTAATAATGGAACCGGCCCTGCATCGCCACGACGGTACGTCCGGAAATGGTGCCGATGATGAAGTTTCCTTTGTGCCCCACCGCCGTGGACAAAGGAAACCCCGGAATCTCACGGTAGGGGATTATTAGAGGATCCTCTATCCTCTCAGCTACTTTTCCGAGTCCGCTTCCCAGTACAATTCCTGCAACGGGAACACGACCGCTGAGTCTATCCTTGATAAAATCAGCAGCCTGTTTGTAAATGGCACTATCCATATTCAAAAATCTTTTTCTTTTACCTCCTCGACGAATTCCCGATGTGGGATTTCACCCCCAAAGAAGTTGTTTTTTATGTATTCCACCACTTCGGCCAAGCCATCGGAAAACTTCTCGAAATCTTCCTTGTAGAGGAAAATCTTGTGTTTGTCGAATGAAAAACTGCCGTCAGGATTGTTGCGGCGTTTACTTTCCGTGATGGTCAGGTAATAGTCTTTCTGTCCCCTCGTTGACTTTACGTCAAAAAAATACGTACGCTTCCCCGCTCTGACAGGTTTTGAATACACGTCCTCCGCCTCATTGCCGTCAATGCGACCGTTTTCAAAATCATCCTTATACATAAAAATTGGTTTAGTTCAGCAAATGTAAGTTTTTTTCTCTTTTCCTTGCTATATTTGCGTGATTTTTTTGATAAAAATGCTCAACAGAAGAATTCTCCGCATAAAGGCATTCAAGACCGTTTACAGTTGCATTGAAAATCCTGCAATGTCTCTCAAGGATGCCGAGTCACTTCTGGAACAGTCCTGCGAGGCTACCAGAGATTTGTATCTGTTCCTTCTTTCCATCTGCCGTCCACTCACCGACGAGGCTCTTTCGAGAATCGAAGCTGCCGGGAAGAAATTCAGGAAAAGCGAGGAAGAAATGCATCCCAATCTGAAATTCACCCGCAACAGAGTTGCCTCGCTGCTTTCTTCCGATCCGGATTTCACCAAGATCACTGCAAAGAAGAAAATGTCTTTCGATCAGTACGACAGGCTCCTGAGACATCTGTACGAATCCATTCGGGAGAAGGATTACTTCCGTGAATACCTCGCCAGTCCTGTTGACAGTCTTGAAGAGGATGCATCGCTCTGGCGGAAGATATTCGAGAATGAGTTTGAAGACAATGCCGAACTGGAGGAGATTCTTGAAGATCTTTCCATTCTGTGGAATGATGATCTCGCCTATGCTCTGAACTGCTGTTGTGCTACTATGGATTCCATCGGAAAAGCTGAGCCCTGGTGTATGCCGCAGCTGTACAGGAGCGACTCTGCTCACTCTGAAGCCAGGGAGAGCGACAAGGCCTTCGTGACCAAACTTCTCCGCACAGCCTATTCCGGTATGGACAGATACGGGGCAATGCTTTCGGAAAACACTCCCAAATGGGACAGAAACCGTATCTGCGTCACCGACTTCGCCCTTATTGTTTGCGGAATCGCAGAGGGGGAGGCATTCCCTTCGCTTGCCAAGAAAATCACCATCAACGAGTATGTGGAGATTTCCAAATTCTACAGCACGCCTGAAAGCCGTGGATTTGTGAACGGACTGCTTGACAAACTGATTAACAAAAACTGATATGATTCTTACATTTACACTTTTACAGGCTGCTGAAGCTGCAGCAAAGGGCGGAACCCAGACCAATGCTTTTTCCGGATTACTGATGATAGTCCTTCTCTTCGTGGTGATGTACCTGTTTATGATACGTCCTCAGCGCAAACAGCAGAAGGAGATGGAAAAATTCCGCAATGAACTCAAGAAAGGTGACAAGGTCGTTACAGCAGGCGGCATCTACGGCACCATAGCTGATATCCAGGAACGCACCGTGCTTCTTAAGGTTGACGGTGACGTGAAGCTCCGTGTGGACAAGAGTTCCATTCAGAAGGATTTCTCAGAAGCTTCCGCTCCTTCATCATCTGAAGAGAAGAAATAAGACTGTCCGACCGTTGCAGCAAGGTGAAGAACTGGCTGAATCTTATCCTCTGCGTTCTGCTTTCCGGCAGTATCTGGCTCATCTACAACCTGTCGCAGACCTACTCTGCAGTTGTGGACGTGACGGTCAATGTGGAAAGCGATCTTGAAGGTTATGCCAGACGCAGTTTCACCCAATCTGTGGTAAGTGCCAGAGTCACGGCCAGCGGCTTCAGTATTCTGGACCTCAATCTGAGCAGAAAAAAGGCAAGAACTGTTTTCGTTCCTTCGTCTGAACTGACACCTGTCGGAGACGGCAGTTTCAATTTCACAAGGGAGTCTGTTACAAAACATTCGTCGGATTTCTTCGGTGAATCAATAATCACAGATGCCGTACTCAATACGAATTTTGCGGTCAGATTCAACAGTGAGACATATAAGAAAGTGCCGGTCAGACCTGTTCTCTTTCTGGAGTTCGACGACCAGTACACAGCAGTGGAACAGCCCACCTTCACACCTGATTCAGTTCTCATTTATGGTGAACCCTCCCGTCTGGAAAATATTGAGGCTGTACTTACACGCGTGATATCACACAAGAACATCAGCCGAAGTATCCGCGGGACTGTGAAACTTGACATTCCCGGAGGACTCAGACTCTCTACTCAGGAAGTAGGATACGAGTTGAAAGTCAGCCGCTTCGTCAGAATCGAATCGCAGGCCAGAGTCATAGTGAAGAATGCACCGGCGGGAGAAACTGTATCCGTTGTGCCGTCTACAGTAAAACTGTTTTATGACTGTGTTTTCCCTCTGGTTGCCGACCCTCTGGCAAAGGCTCCGGTATTCTATGTCTCATACGAGGAATTCAGTAAATCCATCACCGGGCATTGTGCCGTGAGATGGGACAGATTGCCTGAAGGCGTGATACGTTGCAGTGTGGATCCGGAAATCTGCGATTGCTTCCTGATATCCGATAATTCATTGGATTATGAACACTGACATCAGAACTGTATTGGTAACCGGGCCGATAGGCAGTGGCAAGTCTGCTGTATGTTCACATTTGCGGGAACTTGGTTTTGCCGTTTATGATTCGGACAGCCGTACCAAAGCCCTGTATCAGGACATTCCCGGGCTCAGGAATCAGATTGAGAAAGAACTTGCAATCAGTTTTTCCGAGCTGGCGGTCATTTTTTCGGACAATGCCAGGAGGGAAAAACTTGAATCTATCGTGTATCCGCACGTCATCGAGGATTTCAAGGTATGGAAATCAGCTCTTGTCCGTGATGGATATCAAATGGACAGGTTGTTTTTCGAGTCGGCTCTGGCTTTGGACAAGCCTGCCTTCGACGATTTATATGATGAGGTATGGCTTGTGGATGCACCATACGAAATTCGTCTGCAACGTAATCCCAAGGCGGCTGCCAGAGACGGACTCCAGCATTTTGACAGGCACAGACCGGATAGAACTATTGTCAACGACTCCGGTTTGGACAATCTGTATGCTGAGATTGACAGCCTTATTCATTATGACTGACAATGATTCTAAATAATTGAAAAACAGATAAAATGAAAACAGATTTAGCAAAAATCCTTTCGGTGTCCGGCCAGCACGGACTGTTCCAGTATGTTGCACAGGCGCGTAACGGTGCCATAGCCGAGAACCTTGCCGACAAGAAGCGCACATCATTCAGTGGCAGTTCCAGAATCACCACGCTCGAGGATATAGCCATTTTCACAAGCGAGGGCGAGATGAAACTTGCCGAAGTTTTCAAGGCGATAGACTCCGTGGTAGGTGAGGGTCAAATCCCGGCTCCCAAGGGTGACGAAAAAGCCATCGTCGATATTTTCTCCAAGGCGATTCCCAACTATGATGCCGACCGCTTCCACGTTTCCCATATGAGAAAGGTCATTGACTGGTACGCTCAGCTCAGACAATACGCCAGCTTGGATTTTGTTACCGACGAAGACCGCAAGGCAGAGGCGGAAGCGGAAGCAGCCCGCAAGTGAAAACTCTTGGTGTAATCACATTAGGCTGTTCCAAGAACAGTGTGGATACGGAACATCTTCTGGCTCAGTTGCCGGAAGATGATTTCCTTGTCGTGGAGGAGAGTGAAATCGCCCTGCGCGAATTGGACTGGCTGCTTATCAACACCTGCGGCTTCATAGGCGATGCCAAAGAAGAATCGGTGAATGCGATATTGGAGGCGGTGGAGGCCCGGAAAGCCGGACGAATCGGATGCCTGGTCGTATTCGGCTGTCTGTCGCAGAGATATATGAAGGAGTTGAAAGAGGAGATTCCCGAAGTTGATGCCTGGTTCGGAGCCAGAGACCTTGCTCCTCTTGTACGTTACCTCGGAGCTGAACCTGTTGCTGAATGCACTGACCGCCATCGGACTTCCGGCAAGGGATACGCTTACCTGAAGATTTCCGAAGGATGCGACAGACGCTGTTCATACTGCGCCATCCCTTTCATCAGGGGACCTCACAGATCAGTGCCTGTCGAGAAATTGGTGGAGGAGGCGGCAAAACTGGCTTCCTATGGAGTCAAAGAATTGATACTCATTGCACAGGACAGCACATATTACGGTCTGGACCTGTACCATCGCAGGGCACTCTCTGAGTTGCTCGACAGGCTCTCTGAGGTGGAAGGTATAGAATGGATCCGCGTTCATTACTCATATCCGGCTGATTTTCCGGAAGATGTGCTGGACAGGATGGCACATAATCCCAAAATTTGCAAGTATCTCGACATTCCCCTGCAGCATATTTCCGACAATGTGCTCGGCACTATGCACCGCGGAGTCAGTTCGCAGTGGACAAGAGAACTTGTTTCGCGGCTGAGAAATGAAGTGAAAGGAGTGGTGCTGAGGACCACAATGATTGTGGGACATCCGGGAGAGGGGGAGAAAGAATTCGACGAACTGCTGGATTTCATTCGTGAAGCACGTTTCGAAAGGCTTGGGGCGTTCTGCTATTCTGAGGAGGAAGGCACCTGGGATGCCGGTCATTGCCCTGACAATGTGCCACAGGGTGAAAAGACCCGCAGGTTGGATGCTCTGATGAGCCTCCAGAGCGGTATTTCCCTCGAATTCAACCGTTCCAGAGTCGGTACTGTGGAAAAAGTGATTGTGGATGAGTGTGTGGACGGCACTCTGGTGTGCCGCAGTCAGTACGAAAGCCCTGAAGTTGACGGGGAAATACTCGTAAAGGGAGAGGCTGAACCGGGACAATTCATCCAGGTCAGAATCATCGGGGCTGACGAGTATGACCTGATTGCTGAGATACTTTCTTGACAGGGTCGCAGCTAAGCCCCACTCCCAGTTTCTTGAATATCTTCTGGTCCACTTCGCTGAGCATTACTGTGGAGTGGACCTGACATCCGGCCAGCAGAGGGAGACACTCCAGAGCCCTGCGGCAGTTGTCGTCCAGAAGGCTGAGTATCGACAGTGCCACCAGAACTTCATCCGTGTGCAGTCTGGGGTTGTGTCCGTGAAGGAAAGTGACCTTTGTTCTCTGTATAGGCTCAATCATATTCTGCGGAATCAGCTTGACCTCGTGCGGAATTCCGGCGAGTTCCTTGGTGGCGTTCAGAATCAATGCTGCGCTGGGGCCGAGAAGGGAACTGCTTTCAGATGATATGAGCCTACCGTCGGAGAGTTCTATTGCCGCCGATGCCACTCCCGACCTGTCCATCCTTTCTCGTGCGGCAACAGTGCAGCGCCTGATGTCAGTGGAGATTCCAGCCCTTTTCATCAATAGGGCTATCTTGTTGATTTCGGTGTCGTTGCAATCTCCTTCGGCCATTTTGCAAAGGGCGGAGTAATACCTGCGTACAATTTCCTGGCAGGCAGCTTCACGGCATATCTCATCGTCGCTGATGCAACAACCTATCATATTGACGCCCATATCGGTGGGCGATTTGTACGGATTCTCTCCATAGATACCTTCGAAAAGAGCGTTCAGCACCGGGAAAATCTCGATGTCCCTGTTGTAGTTGACAGCAGTCTGACCGTAGGCATCAAGATGGAAGGGGTCTATCATATTCACATCATTGAGATCTGCAGTAGCTGCCTCATACGCGATATTCACAGGATGCCTGAGCGGGAGATTCCAGATGGGGAAGGTTTCGAACTTGGCGTAACCGGCCTTGATACCGCGCTGGTTCTCCTGATAAAGCTGGCTGAGGCATACCGCCATCTTGCCGCTTCCGGGACCAGGTGCAGTCACGATGACAAGAGGTTTTGTAGTCTCTACATAGTCATTGCGCCCGAAACCCTGCTCGGAATCGATGAGAGTGACGTTCTCGGGATAACCCTCGATAGTGTGGTGCCGATAAACTCTGATTCCCATCCTCCTGAGTCTCTGGCGATAGGTGTCAGCGCTTGATTGGCCGTTGTAATGGGTTATTACAACGGAACTTACTAGAAAACCTCTGCTCAAGAATTCATCCCTGAGGCGGAGTACGTCCATATCGTAGGTGATTCCCAAATCGGAGCGTACCTTGTTCTTCTCTATGTCAACGGCACTTATGACAATGACAATCTCGAGGTCGTCCTTGAGCTGACTGAGCATCTTGAACTTGCTGTCCGGCTCAAAACCGGGCAGGACTCTGCTGGCGTGGTTGTCATCGAAAAGCTTGCCCCCGAACTCAAGATAGAGCTTGTTCCCGAACAGGGATATACGTTGCTTGATGTGCTCCGATTGAATGTTGAGATATTTGCTGTTGTCGAATCCGTATTTCATAACGGGGCGCAAAATTACGGCTGATTTATGTCTTTTCCAATAATACCGACCCCGAGATTATCAACTTATTTTTAGACTCACATCACTTGCATAATGATATCTTTTGTGGGATTATCGTATATTTGCGGTGGTAAAAGGTGAGGCGATTCGTCGCGGCTTAGGCTGAGGAAAGTCCGGACAGGAAAGGGCATCCCGCTGCGGAAAGCGCAGAAGGCGGTAACGTTTTGTACTCCGTAACAGAAAAATACCGGCCTCGGGCCAAGGGTGAAAACGTGAGGCAAGAGCTCACGACGTCGCGCAGCGATGTGCGGCGGGTACGGAATCGGGACCTGCAAGACCAAATATACCGGCAGATGAGGGCGGCCCGCCCGATGCCGGGGGGTAGGTTGCGAAGATAAATGACGAATTCAAAAACAGAAACCGGCTTACG
>DCIN01000032.1:0-18186 GCA_002315815.1 Bacteroidales bacterium UBA1725
CGGAAGGATTCCCCGAAGGCCCTCTTTATCCCATACCAGAATTTTGTGAACATTAGTCTGTCGAGGATAAAGAGGGCCTTCGGGGAATCCTTCCGCAGGCAGATTGCAGAGAAATATTTTGTCTCAGGAGAACGCGGAGGTGTGCGAAAAGTCGCTCTTGACCGTAATCTTATTACATGGGAGACTATCAGATAGCATAACAAAGGCCCCGGAATCCGGAGCCTTGCAATTAGGTTTATTTCGGCGCACCTGCATTTTTCCGTGTCATAGTGTATTTTGGCAAATGTATCAGAAACTTCCGTTATAGGCAAATTCCCAAAATTCCAATTCATACCTGACACCTTCGCAGAACTGTCGCTTCATTTCATCACGTATCAATTTGTCAGTTTGTGAGGCGTATTCGTCAATCAGTGAAATGACCTTGATGACGGCCGATGAAAAATCGTCATTCCCGTATTCCTCAATCCATTCCCTGTATGGGTTTCCATCAATTTTAGCAATGGACAACAGATATTTACCAACTTCATTATATATCCAGATACATGGCAGCAGTGACGCAAAGGCAATCTCCTTGCAGCCTGTACTTATGGCAGACTCCGTGTGAGCATTATAATCGTAAGTTGCAGGCGATGGTTTTGCTGAAACTTCAATGCCGAACCTTTCAATCATCAGCTCGTGCATCGCCTTTTCGCCTTCCAGCCCATTCTTTGCAAACTGGACAAACATTTCTTTCTGTTTGGAATTCTCAATCATATCTGCAAACTTAAACATCTGCCTTCCGTAGTTTCCAAGATACAATTCGTCCTGCGCAATGTATCTTTTGAATCTTTCCCCAGAAAGACTTCCGTTTGCAAGTTCGTTAATGAATGGATGACCGATAATTTCGGCATAGATGCCTGAAGCTTCGGTCCAAGCTTCTTCTGACCAGTGTTTCATAATAATTTCTTACGGCGGTATTAACCGCATCAAGTTCAACGGGTGTCTCTCAACAGGTGTTTCCTGTACCCCGATATTGCTGCAAATATAATCAGAAAACACTGAAGTTTGCAGGTGTCCCCTGTTTTCTGTCGTTATTGTGACTTTTGGTGCAAATGTTGGCGGGACCCCAAACCTGCAGAATCATTCTCGGAGTTTACGAAATAACTTCCATCACCTGGGAGGGGGAACCATTGGATCTGAACAATGACGGAATTGCTCACAATGACATATACGAAGAGTTGATGTCCCTTGAAGCAAACAAACCTATCAATGACAATGGTGAATATACTGCTTTGGTTTCTTTGTTTGGTTCAGATAATGGAACCATCACTTTCTGTTTGCCGATGCAGGGAATTCTTTATCATTGGTGGAATGATACATTCGACACTGAGACAATGTATGGTGGACGATTCATCTTCACTATGCATTTTTCTTTTGATTCTGAAGGAAAGCTGTCAACAGAATATCTCGATTCATCCAATACTGATATGTATCAGACCAATGCAGAGTATGGATATCTTCACGACGGAATGGCGTTATTCAATATGGACGGTACGATGACTTTTTCGGCATCCTATTCACTCTATGACAAAAAAACGGACAGACTTATTGAAGGAGTAATTCATTATGGGTTCAGAAAGAAACAATAGACTGAGAGCCTTTGTCTTAGCAATTGCCCTGCTGTACTGTGGTGCTTGTTTTCATCCGGTGCACGCACAGCAGAGTGTCTGCAAATTGAGCGGTTATGTGACTGCGGAAGAGTCCGGGGAGTGCCTGATTGGCGCAGTGATTTGGTCAGGGGAGAACTGGGCGACAAGCAATGAATATGGTTTCTATTCTCTCAACCTTCAAGGCGGTGAACACACTGTGAAGTGCTCGTATCTGGGACGGGAGTCGGAGGACTTGAAGATTATTATCAAAGGGGATGTCAGACACAATTTTGTGATGTTTTCAGTCGAGAGCATCAATGGTGCTTTTATCGAAGACGAAATAGTCCGCAAACTGCCGTCGGCATATATGGGTGCTCTGGACATTCCTTCAGAATTCGTCAAACAAATGCCCACAGTCCTGGGTGAGCCTGACCTTCTGAAAACAGTACAGAAGATGCCCGGAGTCCAGTCGGGAGTTGAAGGGTTCTCGGGAATATATGTCCGTGGCGGGGGCAGCGAGGAGAATCTTATGCTTCTTGACGGCGCTCCGCTTTACAATTCCACGCACGTGTTTGGCCTTTTCTCTTCTTTCAATCCGGAATCGATCAAGCAGGTCACTCTCTACAAAGGTTTTTTCCCGGCCAAATACGGAGGCAGGACATCAAGCGTAATCGATGTCCGCACCAAAGAGGGCAACACCAAAAAACTGAAAGGCAGTGTGAGTGCCGGTCTTTTCAATGCCAGATTCAATTTGGAAGGACCTATTGTGAAGGACAGGACTTCGTTCAGTCTGTCTGTGAGGGGCTTGAACAGTCTGGTTCTGTACCCTGTATTCAAACTTGCCAAATCCCCATACTATTTTGCTTTTTATGACCTCACGGGCAAACTGACCCATCGTTTCGGCAATTCGGACCGTCTGGTGATATCGGCATATCACGGACGGGATTTCTTTGATTACCAACAGTCCAAATCCAAGGTGTTCTCGTACAGAGATGAAAACGATTATCCCTGCGCCGGGATGAAGACCGATACCGAACAGTATTATATGCGCTGGGGAAATACTATGGCCTCTGTGAGGTGGAATCACAGTTTCGGTGGCAAACTGTTCTCGGACCTTTCCTTTTCGTGGACGAACTACAGGAAACGTGAGAAAAGTTCGAAATTGAACGAAATAATATTGTCAGATGCAGATTCCGACAGCGGTTCAAAGATATGTCTCAACAGTTCAGACATTTCCGACTTCAATCTCAACTGGGACCTCGAATACAGCCTGACTCCTTCGCAGAGTCTTGGTTTCGGCCTGATGCATACCTTGCATTGCTATAATCCTGAATCGTACCTGATTCAAAAGAACAGCGTATTTGAAGGAGGAGAGGATCAGAGCAGCGAATCTCTTCCCGTGAATACCATAATCTCGATAAAGGGAAGAGAATCATCGCTCTATTTTCAGGATGACATCAATATTGCAGGACGTTTCAATGCATCCGTAGGACTCAGGGCGACGCTGTTTTCCGTCTCAGGCAAGTATTATCCTTCACTTGAACCCCGCCTGACAGCGGAATACAAGATTCTCCAATCTCTGTCAGTGAAAGCTGCATATTCCAGAATGTCGCAATACTCGCATCTTCTCGCATCGGGGAGTATGAGTTTGCCGACAGACCTCTGGGTCCCGATTACGAAGAACATCAAACCGATATTTTCGAACATAGTCTCCGCCGGCCTGTCATATTCGCTTGCGGATATGTGGGACTTCTTTCTCGAGGCTTATTACAAGAAGGAGAAGAATGTGCTTGAATATAAGGATGGAAGGACAATTTTCACCGAATCGGGCGATTGGGAGAAGAGTGTAGAGATGGGCACAGGTGAAAGCAAGGGAGTGGAACTCTATGCACGCAAAACCAAGGGGAAACTGACGGGAATGCTCTCATATACGCTATCCAAAACCGACAGGGTCTTTCCGGACGGGACCATCAATGGTGGCAAACCTTTTCCTTTTACTTATGACAGACGTCACGTAATAGACATTTTCGCAAAATACAGCTTTAATGACAGAATAAGTCTTAACGCCTCCTGGAATTACTCTTCGGGGAATATGATGACAGTTTCTTGGCGGAATGTTCAGCTCATCAATCCAAATGGAAATGGCGAAAGAAATACAGCTTATCCGTACATTTCGGGACGCAATAATTATCGTCTTCCACCCAGCCACCGGCTGGATGCCTCTGTCAGTTTCAGAAAAGAGAAGCGTCGTGGAGAGAGAATATGGACATTCGGAGTTTACAACTTGTATGCTGCCCGGAACCCAAACTGGGTGGTCATTGATTCTGATGCCGTAGTTGACGAGGACGGTACAGGCCACAGTGATGTATATCTGAGCAAGAGAACATTCCTGACCATAGTGCCGTCATTCAGTTACACCTTCATTTTTTGAGCTTTACATTGTAAAGAGAGTTAAGTAAAATGATATTTCAAGTTATGAAAACTGACAATTCGTTTTTCAGATATATGATATACAGGTTATCAATGGTATTCGTAGCGTTCTGCCTCATATCCTGCGAGTCCCGAATAGATTTGGGTGACGACGGTTTGGGGGAGACTCTGTGCTTGAATGCGCAACTGTGTACGGCGGATACTGTGCACACAGTGTACCTGTCGCTCAACCGTCAGGATGGGTTTTATCCGGTGACTGAAGGTAAAATCACCTGCTATGTGAACGGTAACCCCGCAGCTGAAACTGTGACTGTCGATGATATTCAGAGTGAGCAATATTATTATTATGATAATGAACCATTTAGAAAAGAGAGATCCGATGTCAGGAATCCTGAAGGTGTGAGCGTATTCCATTTGCGTACAGTGCTGTCTCCGGGAGACAAAGTGGTTCTTGAAGCTGAATCCGGCGGACTTCACTGCCAGACAGAGACTCTCGATGTCCCCAAAGCCGTAGTCATAGACAATGTCTCATTTACTCAAAACAACAGCAGCAGTTTGTATGACTTGAAACTGAGAATAGAGGACTTTAAGAACGAGGATAATTTCTTCAGGATTTCTGTCTATGACAAGTCATATTCGGTCTTCGACGAAGTAGGTCCATCGAATATCAACGCTTTGCCCGGTCAGCTGATAATGAGCGTGGATCAAATAATAGACGTGAATTCCGAGGATGAGCCGCTTCTCAACAACGGAATCAGCAAGACATTGTCAAGCAGCAACGGAGTAATGCCAAGTTATTTTGACAACGATTACAAATTGTTCAAAGACGATTTGTTCAGAGACGGTGACTATGTGATGAATCTTGTTGCAAATACACATTTTAATACTGCGACATACAATACTACGACAAGCGGAGATGTAGTCACGGTTCACAGAATTGCAATGGTGAGAGTACTGAATTTGTCCCGGGACGAGTACCAGTACCTTGACGGATGGCAGTTTCTTGATTCCAATGAAAGTGGTTATTATCTGTCCGGGAATTTCATATTCCCTCAGAATGTGAAGGATGGTCTTGGCTTTGTCGCTATAAGCACAGCCACGGATGTGAAATACGAACTGGAACCGGTGCGCTATGATGACAGTTATTTCTCAAGCAATTCCAACATTCTGTCGATTGCCTCGCTTTCCGGTATATGACGGAGCACAGGTTCGCCGTTGTGATAGATAGAAACCTTTCCGTTTCCCTCACCGACATACCCCCAGTCGGCATCGGCCATTTCTCCCGGGCCGTTCACTATGCATCCCATAACTGCTATCACCATACCTTTGAGATGGGATGTGCGGCGCTTGACTTCTTCGAAAGTATCCTGCAGATGGTACATTGTCCTTCCGCATCCCGGACAGGCTATGTATTCCGGATGGGAGAAGCGGCGTCTTGCAGCCTGCAATATCTCGTTTTTCCAGGGAGAATCAGGCATATCGTCCACTTCTCTGTTCAGCAGGTCGGGCCCCCATTTTACAGCTTCAGAGAGCATCCGTGCTTCATCTTCACTGATGCCCGGCGGTACAGGTATGCCTGTGTCAACGGAGACTCCGTATTCAGGGACTCTGTCATTGAAAATTCTTGCGGCATAGTTGGCAAGAAACTGAGCTACAGGGATTTCGTTCACAGGTGGTTCGGTCAGGGAAACCCTGATTGTGTCACCAATTCCCTCACGCAGAAGTGAAGCGATGCCAACACAGGACTTTATCCTCCCGGACACGCCGTTACCGGCCTCTGTGACTCCAAGATGCAGGGGGAACACCACTCCGCGTTCCTTCATCCTGCGCACGAGTTCGCGGTATGCTTCCACCATTATGACTGTGTTGCTCGCCTTGAGAGAAACTACAACATTGAAAAAATCGGCATCGATGCACATCTCCAGCCACTCCATAGCAGCAATTGCCATAGCCTGAGGCGTGTTGCCGTATTTGTCCGTGATGTATCGTCCGAGAGATCCGTGATTCAGACCTACTCTCACCGCAGTGCCGTTGCTGCGGCAGACTTCGAGAAGACGGGCGAACTGTTCGCGGGCCTTGTTGTGGTCAGGGTTGAAGTTGCCTGGATTGATGCGGACTTTTTCCACATAGGGAGCCACTGCTATCGCCGTCTCAGAAGAGAAATGTATGTCCGCTACAAGAGGAATCTTACAGCCCAGAACTCTCAACCTGTTATGTATCTGCCTGATACAAGGGATGTCTTTCGTCCCGGGAACAGTAAGTCTGACCATCTGTGCTCCTGCAGCAGCAAGTTCAAGGCATTGTGCCACACTGGCTTCTACATCATCTGTGTGGGTGTTGCACATTGTCTGTACCACTACTGGATTGCCTCCACCTATTACAAGGTTGCTGCCTATGTGTACGGTAATTGAACGGATACGTTCCATCATTCAATGATTGTTTCAGAAACGACTACAGGCCATAAACTATTTTTCTGGCCTCTTTCTTGAGCTGGGCGTTGGTCTTGCCCATTCTTTTTGTCAGCTGGAAATGAATCCCGACGGAAGCAATGATATCCAAGGGATATGCATACCTGTAGTAATAGTTGTGCTGTGGATGGTATGTGGGATTCTCATAGTTGGGCTGATACAGGTTCGACCAGGACCATCTGACCAGACAATTGAAATGTATTTCTATAGGACTCAATATGATACCGAATCCGAGGCCTCCCTGTAGACCGTAGTCTATCCTGTTCTCGTAAGAGCGGAAACTGCGCTGGAACTCCTTCTCGAGATTGGGTCCGGAACGCTCAATGCTTTTTCTCCATCCGCCGTACACGCCCAGGTTGACCATCAGCTTGGCGGGGTCGAAATCGAAATGAAGCTGGGCCATTGCCGGCATTTCGAGTACACTTATGGTGCATTCAGTAGCTCCATCCACATTGTCAAGCCAATTTCCATCATCATCTTTCAAAAAAGTGTAACCTTCCTTGCCGTAGGAAGCCCCTACTACTATCGCGCAGTACGGCAACATATCGAAGAGCTTGCTGAAATGGGTATATGTGATTGATATGTAGCTTGGATTGAACAGGAATGTCTTGTCCGTCTTCTTGGGACTGAAGTAAACATTGGAAAAAGTGACGCCGTAGCTCACTCCTAAAAGGGAATAGTCGTTGATGGATTTTTGGGTCCGAATCGTCACAGTATCAAGGAATTCGGGAGAGAATTCCAGACTGTCGGCGGAATGTTTCGGATTGAAGGTGGAGACTTTCAGACTGTCGGGCAGACGATTGGTGAATGCAGAAGCCGGAATGGAGAGCAGGGATGCCTGAATCCCGGCAATTATCAGCAGTAATAAGTCCAGACGGTATTTCATTCTTACAGTCACTTTCATTATCTTGATGTCTCTGGTTTTATTTCAGCAAATCCTTTACATCTATGGCTTGAAGCAAATCTGAGCCTTCCGGAACATCAATGAAACGCTTCCCGTTCTTCAGGAAGAACACTACTTTCTCCGGCTGACGGTGTTCCAGAACAGAACCAGTATCCACAAGAGAGTTCTTGTTGGCATCTTCAGTGATTCGCAGGGAATATTTGCCCTTGGAAAGATAAGGGAAGCGGAGTACAGTATCGGAGTTTATTGTGAAGGAACGATTGATTTTGTCTCCATCGCCAAGCAGATCAACTATGATTTTCCTATCTACATTGCTCATACTGAAGGATATGGAACTGAGCTTGTCGTCGTTGGGGAGGGACAGGCTGACTTCGAGGCTGTCTGAATAGAAACCGTTGATGTCCCTGAAAATGCGGGGTGGCATCTTCAGAATATATTCGTAACCAAGCTGGAAACTCAGCTTGGGCTTGATGATGAATCGTCGGATATTCATACTGTCACGTTCAAGGCTGAACTTCTCTTTGGTGACCCTCTGTCTGGGATTGATGGATTTTACAGCTATGGAGTCGAAGCTTGCTGAAATGAGAGGACTGTCGAATTCTATGATGAAACCGTCCTGTTCGAGTTTCTCCGGAGTAGTGACCATCTTGAACACACAGGTAGTGTCCTCGTGCTTGATGTTTCGGCGTTCCCTGTAACTGTTTCTCTTCTTCTTGCCTTCCTTGAAGAATTTCACGTGTTCCAGATATGGACTGAGCGTACCGAGAGAATCAGTTTTGCGGTAATTGACCCATAGATGGAGTGTATCCGGCATAGTCTTCCGTGAATTAATCCAAAGCAGAAGGCTGTCCTGACGGAGATTGAATTCGCTGATAATCTGATTTCTGGGAAACCCGCTCACCCACAGTGTGTCTATCCAGGCATTTGGCGCGCCGAAGGAAATGAAAGCTGCCCTGTCCGAAATGCGACCTTCGTTCTTTATATACTGTTTGGATGTCTTCTCCCTGAACAGGAGAAGACTGTGTTCGCTTCTTCTTTCCTGACAGGAAACAGTGTCCGTCATCTCGTAGTTGAGCATTTCGGGCATATCCTCGCTGAGCTTCATAACGGGACGGAAAACGGAGTCTGAGAATGCAATCAGATCCGTCTGCGGATCGTATATATTGTTGGGGCTTTCCTCCTTGACAGCGTAGATACGGTATGTGGTGTCTGCCACATAAGGAAGACGGAAATACCCCCAAATGTCGGTCATTGCCGATGCGTCGGGACGGTGAAGGAATACTGCCGAATCGGCCAAATCCTTGTATAGCAACACAGTAGCTCCTTTAATCGGCATCAGGGTATTGCAATCCAGAACAGATCCGGTGACTATCATAGAATCTATGCTCTCTCCTGTCGAGAATACATAAGTATAGCCGGGGAACATATTGTTTTCATTAACATCTGCGATTGCATCACTGAAAGACAATGTGTAGCAGGTATTTGGCTTGAATTCCTCCTCGAATGTCACGACGAGGTTCTTTCCTTGAATCCTGGTTGTCGGGGCTTTCTGCTGGGGAGGGGAGAGCAGAATGTTCCTGGCTGTCTTGATAGAGACGTATTCGCTGAAGGTGAATACAAATTTCGCTCCTTTCAGAGGAACCCCCACTGTACCCGGCACCGGGTTGATGTCGGTGATGTATGGAGCAATGGTGTCCTTGATGCCGCCGGATGGTGCCTCTGTGGTGTTGGCACAGGAATGCATCGAGAAAAGCGGTGCAAGCATCGCAACGGCTATCAATAATGGTATCAATGGCAGAAATTTCTTCATATCATTCTGAATGTCTGTTCTGACTACCTAAATGTCTGTTCTGACAACCTCCTGGATGCCGTCTGTAGTGTTCAGTGCTTTCACCAGGTTCTCCAAATTCTTCTTGTCCTTGACCAACAGTTCGATATACCCCTCGAACAGACCTTCATCGGTGGAGAGCTGAACTTTTCTCATATTGATGCCGAAAGAACCTGCCATCAGATTGGATATGTCGCGGAGCAGGCCGAGTCTGTCCAGACCTTTGAGCGAGAGTCTCACCGGATAGGATTGGGACTGGGGAGTCCATTGAGGTGTCACCACACGATTGCCGAATTTACTTGCAAGATTACCGGCAACGGGACAGGATTTCTTGTGGACGATGATGGTGTCGGGTCCCGATATGAATCCGATGACGGGATCTCCGGGGATGGGGTTGCAGCAATCGGCCATTATGTATCCCTTGCGACCTACTCCGTTTTCGGAAATGATGTATGCCTCGGAATTAGCACGCAGAGCCTCAGGATTGTCCGTCATCACGGTCTTGAACTCTTCGGGTCCTATGGCACCGAGACCGATTTTGAAAAAGAGATCGTCAGCCTCGTGCAGCTGCGTATATTCCAAGAACCTGTGTATGATGGACTTTAACTTATGGGCGTCAATCTTTATGTCCATCGCCTTGAGCCTCTCGTTGAAGATGTTTTCACCGACAGCGGCTATGTCGGAGTGGTGATTGCGGAAAAATTCTGTGACCTTCACCCTTGCAGTGCGGGTTTTGAGGAACTGGAACCAGTCGAGCTTGGGTTTGGAGCTGGCGGCAGTGATGATTTCCACTTGATCCCCCGCCTTGAGCGGCTGGGACAGAGGTGCGAGTTTCATATTGACCTTGGCCGCTATGGCGTGGTTACCTATCTCTGTGTGAATGGAATAGGCAAAATCGAGTGCCGTGGCTCCGTTCTTGAGGGTACGCTGTTGTCCCTTGGGGGTGAATACGACTATGTCGGAACCAATGAGGTCATTGTGTATGATGTCCAGAAGTTCGAGGTCGCCGACATTGGCACTCAGAAGTATCTCCTGGATATCGGCAAGCCATTTGTCGAGTTCGGTATCGTTCTCGGTGATGTATCCGTCCTTCTTGTATGCCCAGTGTGCAGCGATACCTTTTTCGGCTATATCATTCATTCTTCTGGAACGTATCTGCACCTCTATCCAGAAACCGGCATTGCTCATCATAGTACAGTGGAGCGACTCGTAGCCGTTGGTCTTCGGCTGGGCTATCCAGTCCCTGCGCCTTGTGGGATTCTCACGGAAGAGGCTGGTGACAATGGAATAGATGACATAGGCCATAGTCCTTTCCGTCTGTGGTTTGCCGTCTTCAGGGTCATATATGATGCGCACTGCATACAGGTCGAAGATTTGGTCGAAGGGAATATTCTTCTGCTTCATCTTTTGCCAGATGGAGTATGGAGTCTTTATTCTCTTCTTGATCTCGTATTTGTATCCATAGGTATCGAGAGCCTTGGAAACCGGAACAATGAATTCGTCAATCTCTTTCCATTTCCTGTCCCTGTCATTGCTCAGCCTTTCCATTATGTCATTGTAGTCGTCCGGCTCCTTGTACTTGAGCCAGATGTTCTCCATCTCCGACTTCACGCTGAAAAGACCGAGCCTGTGGGCAAGCGGGATGAAGATGAACATAGTCTCAGACAGAATCTTGTCCCTCTTGTGCTCAGGCATATATTCTATGGTGCGGCAGTTGTGCAGGCGGTCGGCGAGTTTGATCAGTACAACCCTGACATCGTCGTTGAGTGTCAGAAGAATACGCTTGAAATTTTCGGCCTGGAGGCTTTCAGTATTCATCCTCACGCTCTTCTTGTCCTCGTTGTCGAGCACGGTCTTGATTTTGGTGAGACCGTCCACGAGCGAGGCAATCTTGTCCCCGAACAGATTCCTGATGTCTTCCACTGTGTAATGAGTGTCCTCCACTACATCGTGAAGCAGGGATGCACAGATGGACTTGTATCCCAGACCTATATCGCTGACTACAATTTTGGCCACCTCGATGGGATGGAGGATATAGGGCTCCCCGGAGCGCCTGCGTATGTTCATATGCGCGCTGTTGGCAAAATCAAAGGCCTTGTGCACACAATCAATCTCTGACTGGTTGCGGCAGCGCTTTGCGGCCAGTTCGTTCAGGGATGCAAAGTTCTCCTTGATGATTCTGAAATCTTCTTCTGTAAATTCCGTGAAACTCATTGATTGTCCTCCGTGACCATTTTGTCCACCTTATGGTAGCTGTAATTCAGTTGGGCTCCGTATATTATTATCTGCCAGCTTATGTTGAGCCATATCAGGAACAGGGGCACGGCGGCGATGACCCCGTAAACCTTGTTCAGCCGTGCTACAAAGAGCTGGGTCTCAAGATAGATGTACTGGAAGAGACAGAAGAACACGGACGCGACTAACGCTGATTTGAGCGCGAAGCTGTATTTCACCTTGGTGGCAGGTATGAACTTGTACATAACCGACATAGTGAATGCAGCCAGCAGGAATATGGCAAGCCAAGCCAGTAATTTGGGCAGAAAATGCAAATCAGAGAAGTCGAGTCCGAGCAATCCCGGGAGACTGGAGTAGAACAGAATCCCGGAACCGAAAAGCAACACGAGGAAGGGGGAAAGGATAAGAACCAGAAAATAGAAGCCTATTCGTGTGTACAATTTGCGGGGAATCTTGATTATACCCCATACGTTGTTGAAAACCCTCTCAACCTGAAACATCAGCCATAGGATTGTCCAGAGGAAGAAAAATGCTGACACCAGGCCCACTCCTCCGCTTCTGGCTACATCGAGTATGTTCGAGGCCTTCTCCAATATCAGACTGACCATCGCGGTGTTGCCGGGATTGAGACTGTAGAGGATTTCGGAAAGCCTCTCCGAAAGACCCAGACCATCGGTGAATGCGAATATGAAAGCCGCGAAAGGAACAATTGCCAGCGTAATGAAATAGCTCAAAGCAACACATTGAAACCCCATCCTGTTCTTTACGAAAGTATCCACCGTAGTGCATACTATCTTTACGAACCTTTCAAGTTTCGGGTGATTCTGAATGATGACTTTCTTCATAGTCGGAATCAGAACAGAGTTGATTCTATGAAAGTCTGCGGTGACTGCTCCAAAGGCTGAAGGCCCTGTCCGGGCACCTTCCCCTGCGGAAGAAGGGCAAAGAAAGCCTCCTCGCCCAGCACAGGAATACCGAGTTCGCCGCATTTCCTGATTTTTTCCGGTCCGGGTTTGGTGCCTGCCAAAAGGAAACTGGTTCTGGTACTCACAGAAGAACCGGCCTTGCCGCCGTGGGCAGCAATGATTTCCTTCATCCTTTCACGGGATATGCTGAAATTGCCGCTTACCACTATTGTCTTGCCACTCAGAGCATCGGAGATCCTGTTTTCCCCGACAATTGTCGAAAAAATCAGCCCCTGCGCACGAAGACGTTCAATCTCAGCGATTTGAACAGGGTCGTGAAGGAAGTCATATATACTGTTTGCGATTACGGCACCTACATCCTCCACTTCCAGAAGCTGCTCCACATTCGCCGCCATCAAGGAGTCGATGTCACCGAAATGTCTGGCAACGGTACGGGCAGTGGTTTGCCCGACATAACGTATTCCGAGAGCGAAAAGCACCCTCTCGAAGGGTACCTTTCGGGACTCGTCAAGGGAATCGAGAAAACGTGCGGCGGATTTCTCCTGCCATCCTTCCAGACTTACTAGCTGATATTGAGTCAGACAGTACATATCGGAAGGGGTTCTGGCAAGGCCAAGATCATAGAACTGCTCGATGGTGCTCTCACCGGCAAGGATATCCATAGCCTTGCGGCTCACGAAATGCAGCATTCTGCCCTTGATCTGCATAGGACAACCGTCATTGTTGGGGCAGAACCATCTGGCCTCGTCCTCGTTTTTCACAAGCGCCGTCCCGCAGTCGGGACAGTGGGTGGGGAAGTGGGGTTTCACTACATCGGCACCGCGCAGCGACAAGTCAACAGAAGAGATTTTCGGTATTATCTCACCGCCTTTCTCCACATAGACATAGTCTCCTATGTGTATGTCCAGAAGTGACATCTGATCCTCGTTGTTCAGAGTGGCTCTCTTGACAACGGTGCCGGACAACTGAACGGGATCAAGATTGGCAACAGGGGTCACCGCTCCGGTGCGGCCGACTTGATAATCAATGCTCAAAAGCCTGGTGCAGGCCTGCTCAGCCTTGAATTTGAACGCGACAGCCCATCTTGGCGACTTGGATGTGGCACCGAGTGCGCGCTGGCAGTCAAGTTCGTTTATCTTTATCACTATTCCGTCGGTGGCGTAGGGGAGGAACTTGCGCTGAACATCCCAATAATCAATGTATTCTCTGATATCAGAAATGCTGTGGCATATACGCCTTTTGTCCGATACGGGAAGTCCCCAGGATGCGGCAGCGTCAAGAGCCTGACTGTGGGATTCAAAAGGAACCGACTCGGCCGGAAGATGATAGAGAGTGCACCACAGCCCTCTGTGGGCGACTTCTTCGGGATTCAGGAGCTTGAGCGATCCTGAAGCTGCATTGCGGGGATTGGCGAAGGGAACATCCTCCTGAGCCAGTCTCTCCTCATTGAGGGCATCAAATGCCTCGTAAGGCATAAGTATCTCACCCCTTATCTCGAAATCTTCAGGGAAATCACCTTTCAGATGAGCAGGAACATTGGCTATCCTGCATACATTGGCCGTGACGTCGTCACCAAGTTGCCCGTCACCTCTGGTGAGAGCCTGAGTCAGATGCCCGTTGCGATAGGAAAGGCAGATGGCAGTTCCGTCGAACTTGAGTTCACAGCAGTAACTGAAACGGCGTCCGTCCAATTCTTTTTCAGCTCTGGCAGCAAAGTCCTCAATCTCCGCGATGCTATAGGTGTTGCCCAGCGAAAGCATAGGGAAACGATGCTCCCTCTGTACAAAACCGCTTCGCTGCCCTGCTTGCAGGTCCAGATCGGAACCGACCCTGCGGGTAGGGGAGTCATCGGAGCGGAACTCTGGCCACTCCTTTTCAAGTGTTTCGAGTTCACGCATCAGAGCGTCGAATTCGAAATCGCTGATGACGGGGGCGTTCTCTACATAATAGAGCCGGTTGTACTCTACCAGTTCTGCCCTCAGCTCATCTATCCTGTCCTTGGCGGCTTGTCTTTCCATAAACTGCAAATTTAATCATTTTGCAGTATATCCGCAACGCCGCTTTCGGCCGAAAAAAAAGGCCCCGCAGAATGCGGAGCCCTGCAATTATTTCACATATTGTCCCAAAGAGGTGTCTTTCAGGGCTTCTGCAAGAATATCGCAATACAGACGTGCTCCTTTCTCCTTGGTGTGGACACTGTCGGAGAAATAGTCGGACTGTGATACCTCTTTGCCCAGCGCATCAAATCTTTCGGCTGCAAGGACATTGAAATCCACAAATTCACAAGCTTCCTCCTCTGCAACCCTACGGCACCAGGCATTGTAAGTGTCGGTGAATCGTCTCACCTTCCCGTCCATACCCCAACTGTTCTGAGGAGTGGGTGAGACAATGACCGGAATACCTCCGCGAATCTTGGTCTGGCGCACCATCATACGCACATAGTGCCCGTAACTGTACACGTTCTCAGTTGCGCCGTTCTTCTCCATCACTACGGGCGTAGGCTGGTCGGAAGTGCCGCTGACTGTTCCTCTTGCTCTTCCTGTACCAAGAGCCGACATATCGTTGTGGCCGAACTGGATTATCACATAATCACCTTTCTTGATCCTGTCGCGGATACCGCCCCAGTTGTTGTTGAAGAAGGTGCGGCTGCTCAAACCGCCTACGGCATCATTCTCCACTATGATTCCATCATTTACATATTCATTGAAGAAACTGCCCCAGCCCCACTGGCCGTTGCTGCCTGTCCCGCTTCCGTTCTTGCAGGTTGAGTCTCCTGCAAGGAAGAGCATAGGCTTGTCGTAGCTCACGGTGGCACTATAATACGGTATCCTGTTTCCTCCACGGTATAGTTTGATCATCTCGGCGGCAGCCAGCAGGACAGGACCATAACCGTGAGCTGCATAGACACTTACCGGGCGTCCTTCATAGAAGGTGTTTGTCCAGCCGAGACCGGTGCCCACACAGGTGTTCTCCACCTGTCCCATTTCATTGACCTGCCTCATTACAGCGTTCCATCCGGCTTTGGCAATGTCCTGATATGCAGTCTTGTCGAGCCAACCCTGATTGACGGCGTGGGCGAATCCATAAACGAACATAGCGGATGCACTGGTTTCAAGATAAGATTCTGTCTTGTCAATCAACTGGTGCCAGGTCCCCTCGGGAGACTGATATGCAGCAATGCCGCGAAGAACGTTGCAGAGCAGTTCCAGAACCTCATCGCGTCCCTGCACGTTCTCGGGGACGGCATCGAGCACATCGCACATCGTGAGAACGGCCCAGCCGTTTGCTCTTGCCCAATGATATGAAGGATGCTCGGACATACCCTCAATCCAACCGTGACGGTAGAGGTTCTTCTCCGGAATCCAAAGGTATTTCTTGAATAACAGGACCTGATTGATGGCCTCGTTGTAATACTTCTGGGTCAGGTCTCCGCGTTCGCTCTGACTCAATTTGCCGCGGTAAGCGATTGGAGTGATGCCCATATACATATCGTCAAGCCAAACCGAATTGGTTGTGGGCCTGTTGCGGGCAAGGATTCCGTTCCCGAATCGGTATTCCTTGTACATTACGAAATCGAACCAATTGTCCAGAAGCTGACGGAACTCTCTTGAACCGCGGGGGTCGGCAAGGGTCGCCTTGATCATTGCAGCAGTCATCGCCCCACAGTCATCCAGCCATTTGGGAGTATGAAGGGCGTTGAGCCTCATCTGATAACCTGTCTCATCGTAATAGTTCTTTACATAGGGATAGACTTTTCCGAGGAATTTGAGACGTTCATACACATAGTCGGAATATTTTGTGACCCCCAGCACATCGGCGGCCTTCAGAAAACCTGAATAGGTCACGCCCCACTCGTAAGTGGAAATGCCGAAATCGCCTTTCTTGAAAGAAGTGGAATTGTCAATGGCGTTGAAATCACTGATTGTGTTGTCGTCCGCATCCACAAGTTCATAAGGGGTGCAGGCGGACAGATAATTGTAGATGCGTTCCACAATTTCCTCCGTCGCTTGTGCCGGGTCTATTCTCTTCGGTGCTTCGGCGGACTCGACTTTCTTCGAAGTGCCATTGGAAGCTTCATTTTTAGTTGTTTTTTTACGTGTCTGGGCTGAGAGGATGGTCACGGAAAACAAGGCCGCCATCAATACCAAAAATTTCAGAATTCTGTTCATTTTGTATGATTTTTGCAAGTGTATAATTATTTTGAATTCCCAAATATACTATTATTTATTATGAAAAAAACATCCATTTCATTACTGCTTCTTGTGTTTGCGGCCGTGTTTTGCAGCGGCAATGAAGCAAAAGGGCCGCGCTACTCGGCAGGTATCCAGAAAGAACATCTGAGTCGCGGTCTTGTTGCCATTCATAACGGAGGTGGCAAAGTTTCCCTCAGCTGGAGGTATCTGGAAAGTGATCCTCTGGACGTGGCTTTCGATGTTTATCGCAACTCGAAAAAACTCAACTCCGAACCCCTCTGCAAATCGACCTTCTTCATCGATTCTGATGTTGACACAACGGCAGTGAACGAGTACAGCGTCAAGGTTTGCGGCAAAAAGACTGGAGACAGAGAAAACGGCGCATCCTATGTTCTTACTGCTGAGCTGGCATCCAAACCATATCTCGATATTCCGATTCATCCGGTAGAAGGATTTCCCGAGGGCTACTATACCCCGAACGACATTACGGTGGGTGACCTTGACGGCGACGGAGAGTACGAACTCGTTGTAAAGATGGAAACCCGCACTTATGACAACTCCAGAAGTGGAATCTGCGATGAAGGCAATCTGATCGACGCATATAAAATGGACGGGACCTTTATGTGGCGTGTGGATCTGGGACTGAACATCCGTCAGGGAGCACACTATACACAAATGAGTCTCTATGACTTCGACGGGGACGGCAAGGCAGAGCTCGCGGTGAAGACCTCCGAGGGTACCAAATTCGGTGACGGCACAGTAATCGGAGACACCGACGGAGACGGACGCACCGACTACCGCATTCTGGACAAGTCTGACCGCAACTATGGAATGATTCTCGAAGGACCCGAATTCCTGTCGGTCATCGACGGACAGACAGGCAAGGAACTGGCACGCGCAGATTTCATTGAGCGCGGAACTCCGTATGAGTTCGGCGATGTGACTGGAAACCGCATCGACCGTTATCTTGGGGGGGCCGGTTACTTCGACGGCAAGCGTCCCAGCATACTGATTTGCCGGGGTTATTACGCCAAGACAGTCCTCGAGGCCTGGGACTACAGAAACGGAAAACTTATGAAGAGGTGGAGATTCGACAGCTTTGCGGATGACGACAAATATATAGCATACGAGCATCAGGGAGCACATAGCCTGAGAATCGGCGATGTCGATGCTGACGGCAAGGATGAGGTGATTTACGGAGCCTGTGTGATAGACGATGACGGCAGAGGCAAATACTCGACAGGTCTGGATCACGGAGATGCCCTGCATCTGGCCGACCTGAATCCGAACAGGGAAGGACTCGAGGTTTGGATGGTGCACGAAAGCTCACCGATGCGCGCCGGTTCCAGTCTTACCGATGCCGCCACCGGGGAACTTCTTTGGGGTTATCCCTCTGTTGCAGATGTCGGTAGGGGAATGACCGCTGACATTGACCCTCGTTTCCCCGGTTGGGAGACCTGGTCATCAGGCACTAATGGTGTGTACAGCATAGACGGCCGCCTTATTACGACTAAGAAGCCAAGTGTGAATTTCGCAATTTGGTGGGACGGAGACCTGAACAGGGAACTGCTTGA
>DCIN01000032.1:18337-61144 GCA_002315815.1 Bacteroidales bacterium UBA1725
CAGATGGGTTCGATGCCTATGAGGCCTGCGGGCGGGATGAACGGAGGACGCTTTATGCAGATAAGCAAATGGACAGGAAACGGAGTTGAAGTATTCCATCTTCCGGGAGAAGAGGAAACAGCAGTCAACAACGGTTCCAAATCCAACCCCGGCATTTCTGCAGATCTCTTCGGAGACTGGCGCGAGGAACTCGTCGTTCACACAAATGACAACAAGCATCTGCGCATATACGCTACTGACATACCGACAGAATATCGTTTCCATACTCTTATGAGCGATATCATCTATCGTATGAGCGTACTCACTGAAAACATCTGCTACAACCAGCCTCCCGAGCCGGGATTCTATCTCAGCTCCGACCTTGGGAAATTCTGGGCTGTGAAATATGAACGGAGCGGGGCCTCAAGAAACTTCAAGACAAGCGGTGACGGGCTTGACACCCGTATGGAAGGAGTAACTGCAATTCCCCAAAAGAATGTGGTCATCTATAAGAACATCGCGAAAACTTGCAAGCTTGATGCCCGTGCACAGTATGACAGTTACGAGTGGACAGTGAACGGCAAGGTAGTCAGCCGCAAGCGTTGCCACACTCTCAAGCAGTCCGACTACGGCTTCGACAAGCCTGTTCAGATTCACGTGAAGTGCATACTTAAGGGACAGATCTTCGAAGATGACGGCACAGTGACCTTCTCTTCACAAGAAGACGACAAGAAGGGTATGTGGTCTGACCGTGACTTCCAGAGAACGGGAAGACAGGAACTGTAAGTGAAGCCTGAACAAAAAAGCAAAGACAAGAGGGTGACTAAAAAGTCCAAACGGACTTAAGGTCATCCTCTTTCTGTTTTTCTAGCCTTCGAGCGTCGGCTGCTCTCCTCCAGAACCGTCTCGCTTCGCTCGACCCCACCATTCGCTGCGCCCATGGTCCCCCCTCTTACGATGCCGAGGGTGGCACGGGTTCCCGGAGGAGACAGCCGAACGCATCTTCGGCAATGGCAAAGGTAGTCTTTAAATCCTACAATCCCAGAATGCTCCTGAAGGTCATCATCGTTTACGCATATCTGGGGTAGCACGCACATTTTGTAAAAAAGTACCAATAAGCGAAAAAAAAGCCATTTTGACTGTTAGAATAGTCCAATAAGAGTTTGAAAAAAGAAGTTCAGTGATCTATGGAAATAAGTTATTTCTTTCCCTTCTATTCACATACTCCCTGCAAACCGAATAGGGATAAAAAGATATTTCTTTTACAATATGATTGCATATTGGTATCTTTCTGAATTCTTTTTGTATTTTTGTCTAAAATATTAGAGATATGGCACAAACAGCTATGACAATCCGTATGGATAAAGATTTGAAGGTTAAGTTCAATAACCTTTGTGAGGAACTTGGAATGAGCACGAACACCGCATTTAATATCTTCGCCAGGCAAGCTGTAAGAAAACGCAGTATTCCTTTTACTATTGAAGCTTCAAGCAGGGACGATATTCGCACTCAAGCACTGGAAGCGATAGAAAGGATTCGTCAAAGCGCAATAGAATCCGGCGTAGCCGAGATGTCTCTTGAAGACATCAATAAAGAAATCAGCCTTACCAGGAAATCACGATAATGAAAGTCTACGTTGTAATTGACACTAATGTTTTGGTGTCAGCCTTACTTTCCAGGCATAGAGATTCCGCGACTTCAATTATTCTTGCCAATTTGTTTAGCGAAACCATCGTTCCGCTGTATAATGATGAGATACTCAATGAATATGAAGAAGTTCTGCATCGAACAAAATTTCATTTCCCAGAAAGTGAGGTCAGACTAATACTATCAGCAATTTCCGAATTCGGCATATCAGCCGATCGGATAAAATGTTCGGAAAATTTCCCAGATCCTAATGATATTATATTCTACGAAGTGGCTCTTTCAAAAGAAGGATCCTTCCTTGTTACCGGGAATACAAAGCATTTCCCAAAAACTCCAATTGTTGTAACACCCGCTGAGTTTTTGGAAATCATAAACCAGAAATGAACATCAGTGCACAATACGATTGTGTAAGTCCAGAAAAGCCCGTCGCATTATTTCTGCGCTGGGCTTTTTTCTCCCCAACGTGCATATGGCCGAAAAGACCTTATTCCGAAAAAGATTGGGGACGGAAAGATATGGGATTTGAGGCGGCTCAGCAGCGTCCTGGCCCACCCACCGCCGTCGAAATACTTTCCTTTCATTCCACTATATATGCCGCTCCCGTCCAGTAAGGGCCTCCTGTGTGGCGTCCCATTAATGCTGTCAGTTCTGATTCTGTAGGTACTCGCCAGCCTTCCGGGCAAGGGTTGGCAATCTTTCCGGCCACGTATTGAGAATGACTGGAGTCCATTGGCAATGAACTCAAGCGAGTTCCATTAGTAATGTACCAGTCGCAAATTACGCCGGCTGTACCTTTATAGAAAACATTGTCCGCAGGGTTGGTGTTGGCAGTTGATGATACGGAAGCGCTTGTCTCCGCTATCTGATATACATCTTCAGTAAAAGTTGAACCATCATTGTAACCTCCGCCAACGGCCCTGCCAAACTGGTACAACTTGCCCCATTTGTAATTCGTCGCGTCGTACCCGCAGTTTACAGGGGCCCAGACGGTCGTCAGAGAAACTGCCGGTATGTTCAATATACCGCCGGCCGATAGAGACTTGGCTTCTGTAGGGGCAAGTGTCGTTGATGCTGAGAGCGGGATTCCAACACCATTGTATGTGCCCTCACTATATGTCGGGGTATTGTCTGTGGTAGGAGTGATTGCGTTAGCAGTCACATCAGCACGGACGAAACTCTCGGTGGCAGGCATCGTGCCTGTAAACTCTGCGGTAGCGGTTCCAGCTCCTCTTGAAGGTTACAGCCGGGTATGCGGCGTATCGTCATTCCGCGTGATGAGCCGTGCGAGTGGCAGCAAAGAATGCGTTTGTCGTCAAATGCTGTGCGTTGAGAGGGTCAGCTCTGCACTCTTGAGCAGGGGCGAGGTGAAGCGTACTTTAATGGTACCGGGGTTCATCCCGGACTTCACATAGGCGACGAGCCTGCCCTTGAACACCCTCTGTACATTGTCCGTCCATACTCCGGTATCGCTCATATCACCGGATTCAAGCCCCAGAAGCTCACCTCCTTCCACTATGCAGGTGATGGCGTTGTCTGCAAGTTTGACAGGTATGCCTGCTTCGTCAAGCACTTCGACCACAATCTGGGCAACGCTGCCGCCGGCATCCAGATCCAACTTGTCGGCGGTGGCCTTCAGACTGAAAGGTCTGCCGGATGTCTTTATCTCATACTCAGAGACCTTTGCGCCTGATTCGTCGAAGCCTTCTGCCTTGAGCGTGCCGGAAGTGAAGGGAACATCCCAACCGATAATGCCCGTCTCGTCATTGTGAGGAGTTCTGGCCCCCACTTCCTTGCCGTTGAGCATAAGCCTTGCAGATGCTGCGTTTGTATAACATACGACGCGGACCGTCTGGTCGTCCTCGTAATTCCAGCTGTCCCAGGCCTCTGGACTGTCCGGAATCTGAAATCCTCCACGTCGGCCGGTGCTGACCTGAGGTTTGAGGTATGTTCCGATGTAGCATACGGGAGTCTCGCTCCAAAGTGCGGCACGGAAACGGCCGCGGGGCTTGACAAAATTGCCGAGGTCGATGAGTCCTGCTCCAGACCCTCTTGCAGGCCATACGCCCGCCTCTCCAAGATAATCAGCTCCAGTCCAGAGAAATTGTCCGAAAATGTGTCCGTTGTCCCTGACTGCCTTCCAGTCGGCGAAACCGTGGCGGTTTTCCGATCCGTAGATTATGCGTTCCGGGTAAGTGGAATGGTCCTTTTCGTATCGGCTTTCAGTATAGTTGTAGCCAACGACATCAACGGCCTGAGGGTATTCAGTCTGGTTTGACATAACCACGCCTGCAAGTGCTCCGGTGACAGGCCTGGATGTGTCGATAGAATGGATATATTCGGTGAAACGCTTGGCTATCACTCCGATACGCATCGCGTCCGGAGCATCGGGCTTATAGCCTCCGGACATAGGCTGATTGAATTCGAAGTTGCCGCCGTCCAGGATGGGATGGGAATAGGGGTCATTGGGATAATCGACTTCATTTCCTATGCTCCAGAGGAAAATGGAAGGGTGGTTGCGGTCGCGAAGGACCATATCCTTGACATCGCGTTCGCTCCATTCCTCGAAATAATCGGCGGTACCGTCGAAGGCGGGAGTACCTACATTCCAACCTTCCACCCATTTCTTTTTGTTGAATTCCCATTCGTCGAATGCCTCATCCATCACAAGCAGACCAATCCTGTCACAGATGTCGTAGAATACCGGTGCCTGAGGGTTGTGGCTGGTACGGATAGCATTGACTCCAAGTGATTTGAGTGTTTTTAGTCTGCGTTCCAGAACTTCATCCGGGACAGCGGTTCCAAGAACTCCCGCATCGTGGTGGAGGCAAACTCCCTTGACCTTGGTGTTGCGCCCGTTGAGCTTGAACCCCCAATCGGCATTGAACTCAAGGGTACGAAGCCCCAAGGAGGTTTGTGCGAAATCCACTGTCTCCTTTCCGTTCAGGAGGGTGGCTTCAAGTGTGTAAAGATATGGGTCATTGATATCCCAGCGATGCGGGGTCTTGAGTTTGATGGTTGTGACCTGCTTCGCGTCTGCCTTCGTACTGGTTTTTGCCACAAGCTTGCCTTCAGTATCCCTGATTGCGAGGTCCAGGGTGAACTTGGACGAAGCGGAAGGGAGATTCTCGACAGAGGTCTCAACATTGATAATGGCCTGCTTGTCGGATATACTGGCAGCGCTGTACCCCAAACCCCAGAGCGAGAAGTGCGTGGCGCCGCTCTGAACTAACCATACGTCACGGTAGATTCCGGAACCGGGATACCAGCGGGAATCGGCTATGCGGCTATGGTCCACCCTGACAGCAATCACATTGTCTCCCTTGCGGTCAAGGTATGGTGTCAAGTCATACATAAACGAATTGTAGCCGCTTGGTCTGGTGCCCAGAAGATGTCCGTTGAGATAGACAGATGATCGGTTGTATACACCTTCGAAATAGATGTAAACCTTGTCTGAAGTCAAGCTCCTTCCGGAGAAATGCTTGCGGTACCAGCCGATGCCGGCTGGCAGAAAACCTGTGCATGCGGCGTTGGAAGGGGAGAGAGGACCCTTGACAGACCAGTCGTGGGGAACAGATACGCTCATCCACTTTGAGTCATCGAATACAGGCAGTTCTGCGCCTTCAGCATCCTGTTGGACAAAAATCCAACCATCATTGAACAACGAACTCTGACCGAATGATGTCTGTGCAGAGTTCTGTGCAACAGTCTCTGACGAGTACAGTACAGTAATAGCAGAGATAATGAAAATCAATAACTTATGCATATCAAACAATAAAGCTATTTCATAGATTATCTGTGAAATAGCTGTTTAGAGTATTTAGTATAATTACTTTCCTTGTTCAAGCTGAAGGGTCTTCGTAGTCTGGTCACAGACCTCGGATGGTCCCCAGTACTGTATGGAACCTGGATATAGATAACAGGTCTCCTCCGCCCATCTGTCCCTGTGGGCCTCGAAGTACTTGAAAGGAGCACCGTCGAGTTCCACAAGTGCCTTGCGGATAACGGGTTTGAACTTGCCGGCACGCTTCTCGAGATTCATCATCATTGTGATGGGAACTCCGCCTGCGAGCCATTCCTCTGCAGGAGCGGTGGTGTTGCGTATCACCGACATATATCCGGTCTTGCCACAGGACATCAGCCTGGATGCATTGAATCCTAAAGAGTAACAGTAATCGGCATCGAAATTGGACGGAGCGGCGCAGCGGCCTTCGTAGCCGAAGAAATGGTGCTGGGCTGAGAATTTGCCGACGAATCTGCCTTCAGCCTTCATTGCGGCAAGTTTCTTTCCTACCATTTCGGAGAGAAGTTTCTCTGTCTCTATAAGAGAAACCTGCACGTTCCCGTGAGGGTCACGGTCCAGGGCAAGCTGACGGGCCACACCTTCCGGAAGGCTCTCGAAAACAGCTTTTCCTTCTGCGCTGAGGTTATTTTTCACATAGTCGAGCTGCTTGTCACGGGATACAGTCTTGGCTTCTTCGCCAGCCAGAATATCATTAAGCTCGGCAATGAGTTTCTTGATGGCGGGAATGAATTCGATGAGTCCTTCGGGAATAATAACAGTACCGAAGTTGTCGCCCTTGGCTGCACGTGCGGCAACGGCCTCTGCAATATATCCGACAATGTCGTCAAGGCTCTGGGCCTTTGCTTCCACTTCCTCAGAAATGAGGCAGATATTAGGTTGGGTCTGAAGGGCGCATTCAAGTGCGATGTGTGATGCACTGCGTCCCATCACCTTGATGAAATGCCAGTATTTGCGTGCAGAATTGCAGTCCCTCTCAATGTTTCCGATAAGTTCAGAGTAGGTCTTGCAAGCGGTATCGAAGCCGAATGATGCCTCAATCTGCCCGTTCTTGAGATCTCCGTCAATAGTCTTGGGACAGCCTATCACCTGTACACCATATTTCTTTGCAGCATAGTACTCTGCAAGTACACAAGCATTTGTATTGGAATCATCTCCTCCGATAATCACGAGGGCCTTGATTCCAAGTTCGCGGAGAATCACGATGCCTTTTTCGAACTGATCGGTTTCCTCAAGCTTTGTACGTCCGGAACCTATGATGTCAAAACCTCCGGTATTGCGGTATGTGTCGATGATTTCAGGGGTGAGTTCAATATATTTGTGGTCAACAAGGCCGCCGGGACCCATAAGGAAACCATAGAGTTTGTTGTCATTGTCGAGCGACTTGATTCCGTCGAAAAGACCGGAAATAACATTGTGTCCACCTGGAGCTTGTCCTCCGGAAAGGATGACACCGACATTGAACCTTGTCTGAGGACAGTCAGATGCGCTGCCTGATACGAAATCCACCACCGGCATACCGTATGTATTGGGGAAGAGGGATTTGATTTCATCCCTGTTTCCTACGGACTCCGTCTTTTCACCTTCGATGGCCTTCACCGGGCCGAGAAGCGCCTTGGGCAGCTTGGGCTGGTAAGCGGCGCGAGCTTTCTGGAGATTGGAAATTGATGACATAAATATGTTTATTAGTAGTTGATTCGAAACCCGGCAAATTTACTCATTCCACGATAAAAAAACGCTATTTTTGGTTAAATTTGCGAAAAAATGGCAAGCAATTCCGATATAAGACTGGTTCGTTCCCTTCGCGAAAAGAAATTCCGTGAGGAAAGCGGTCTGTTCGTGGTGGAAGGCGAGAAGATGGTTAGGGAAGCACAGGAATCCGGCTTCGAGCTGACCAGAATATTCAGCCGCGAGGAGGATGGGGAAGAAGCAATGAAAAAGATGAGTTCGCTGTCCACAGCTCCGCCCGTACTTGCCGTAGTGAAGAAGCCTGAACACTGTCTTCCCGACATTTCAGACATATCAGTCATTTCAGACGGTCTTTTTCTGGCTCTTGACTCCGTGAGGGATCCGGGCAATCTGGGTACCATCCTCAGAACCGCCGACTGGTTCGGAGTGAGTACCGTCTTTGCCTCTGAAGACAGTGTTGAACTCTATAATCCCAAGGTCATTCAGTCTTCTATGGGTTCCGTTTTCAGAATAGCATTGATTGTTGCGGACATTGTTGGTATATGCCGGCAGTTCAGACAGAAAGGCCTTCCGGTTTGGGGCACGTTTCTGGACGGAAACGATATTTATTCGGAAACGCTGGAGTGCAGGGGACTTTTAGTTATGGGCAACGAGTCCAACGGTATCAGTCCGGCAGTCGCATCTGAAGTGGACAGAAGACTCCGCATCCCTTCCTTCAAGGGATCCGGAGCAGAATCCCTCAATGTGGCTGTGGCTACGGCCGTAACACTCTCGGAATTCAGAAGGAGATAAAAGTCTTATGAGATAAAAGTCTTATAAAAATGCTCAAGGACAAAGGCATCATACATAATACAGCGTATATCTCTCTAGTTTGTATTCTGTTTGCTCTGGGTGGCTGCAGCACAACCAGAACTCTGCCCGACGGCACCTTCAGACTGGCAGAGAACAAGGTTGCCATTGTCGGCACCAAGGATATAAAGATTTCTGATATAAGTCCTTACATCAAGCAAAGTCCCAATAATTATTTTGTGTTCGGATGGAATCCCTTCCTGAATATCTACAACTGGAGAGATGGAAGCGGAAAAGGTCTTGACAAGATATGGGCGAAAATCGGAACTCCACCCGTTCAGTTCTCATATCCCAGTATGACGGGGTCTTTGGACAACATCCGCAATCATCTTGAATATCTCGGATACTACGGATCCGAAGTAAGCAGCAGAATAGATACGGTCAGGAGGCTTGTCAAAGTGACTTATACCGTGAAACCGGGAAGACGGTACGGTATAGATTCAATCGAATATGTGCTTCCCGAAGACAGCCCCGATTTCAGACACGAGTTCAAGCTCGACCTTGACAAATCTCTCGTCAAGACAGGAGGGTTCCTCTCCGAGCAGTTGCTTGAAAACGAATCGGACAGAAGCGCCGCATATTTCAACGAACTCGGTTATTACGATTTCAGCAAGAACAACTACTTTTTCGAGGTGGATACACTTGGAGGGGCAGCCGCACTCAAATATGTGATTAAGAACTACAATCGCAACGAAAGTCCCGCCGATGCCAGTCCTCTGGTGAAATACCGCTTCGGCAATGTCAGCGTCACCCGATCCTCCAACATCCGCTTCAGAGACAACGTCATCAAGAGACTGAACAAAATACACAGCGGAAATTTATACAGCGTCAATACCGTCAACACCACCTACAGCCGGCTGGCTGCCCTGAAACTGTTCAACGGCGTTGCCGTAGGTCTCACTCCGACCGACAGTTGCACGATAGACTGCAATATCAGGCTGTCGGAATCAAGCGTGCAGGGAATCAAGACCGATCTTGAGTTTTCGACCAACTCTTCCGGGCTGCTGGGCCTTGCCCCGAAATTGAGCTGGTATCACAAGAACATATTCCACGGTGCTGAATGGCTGACGATAGACCTGGCCGGCAACTTTCAGTTTATGCCACGGAGCAATATCAAGTCCACGGAACTGTCTGTCTCCGGAAGCCTCAGCTTTCCGAGATTCATAGGGCTTCCGGAGACAGTTTTCAAGAAAGACGTTCCCCGTACTGAGATCAAGATGAGCTACAGCTATCAGAACAGGCCGGAATACAGGAGGAACATAGCTTCGGTTTCCTACGGATACAACGGATCCTTCAACAGCTCTTTCTTCTATCAGTTGAATCCTTTCAGGTGCAATTTCGTCAAGTTATACGATATGAGTGATGAATTTCTCGATTTCATCATCAAAAATCCGTCGCTTGTCGATATGTTCATAGATCACATCGATATGGGAGTTGGAGGTATGCTCTACTACACCACAAACTCCGATTTGGTTCCAAAAACCAGTTACAGGTATGCAAGGCTCAATTTCGACCTCTCCGGCAACTTTCTCAAGCTCTGCGGACTCGAACGCCTTTTCGGTCTGGATTATTCGAACTATATCCGTGGTGAACTTTCTCTGGGCCGAACTCTCCGATTCGGGCAGAATGACGGACAGGCACTTGCTCTCAGGCTTGTGGCTGGAGCAGGCTATGACCTGAGTCCGTTCACAAATTCACTCCCTTACGAGAAATTGTTCTTTGTAGGGGGGGCGAGCAGTATGAGAGGATGGCAGTCCAGAACTCTGGGTCCCGGATCCTATCGGATGGATCAGCAATACAGCACCGGTTTGATACCCAGTCAGTCCGGTGATATGAGACTCGAACTTGATTTGGAATACAGGTTCAGGATGTTCTGGAAACTCGAAGGTGCCCTGTTCGCTGAAACAGGAAATATATGGAATATCAACAAAGGAGGTTATGATTTCAATATCAAGAACTTCTACGAGAGTCTCGCTGCGGACTGGGGAGCCGGACTCAGAGTAAATTTGAATTTCCTCCTTCTGCGCCTCGACCTCGGACTCAAGCTGCACGATCCATCCAGAGAATTGGGACAACGATGGCTAGGGCCGGACAAGTGGTTCACGGACAATGGTTATGCCATTCATTTCGGAGTAGGCTATCCCTTTTGATGAAACGAATAATATATCAGATGCTGCCCAGACTCTGGGGCGACGGGAAGCTGTCATCCATAGATGACAAGACTCTTTCTTATCTCAAAGGTCTGGGGGTGGAATGGCTATGGCTGACCGGAATGCCCAGGCACGCGAGCGGAAAGGATTTCGTAAAAGGCAATCCGGGCTCTCCCTACGCCATATCGGATTGGAAAGATTTGAATCCTTATCTGGCGGATAATCCTGCCCGAAGGATTGAAGAGTTCCGATCTCTGGTGAAGCGTATCCACGATGCAGGGCTGTATTGTATGGTGGATTTCATCCCCAACCACGTCGCCAGGGATTATGTTGGAGATCTTCCTCACCATCAGTATTGCGACTATGACTGGACGGATACATTCAAGATTGACTGGTCATCCGGACAGACGGTGAACTCTGCTGTCGGAATACTGCGTTTCTGGGCGGAATTGGGTGCAGACGGATTCCGCTGCGATATGGTCGAGCTCGTACCTGCCGGCGCACTGAAAGAAACAATAGCTGCAATCAAAGCAGAATTCCCTGATTTGCTGTTTGTTGCTGAGGCTTATATGCAGGAGAACTACAGGACATATCTGCAATACGCCGGATTCGACCTTCTGTATGACAAGTCTGGGACGTATGACATTCTGCGTTCTCTGGTAAGGACTGAGCCGGGAAATGCGGATGCCGGAGCACTCAGCAGAAACTGGCAGTTTCTCTCTGATCTTCAACCCTGTATGCTGAACTTTCTCGAGAATCACGACGAGCAGAGAACAGCCTCTGATTATTACGCTGGAGATGGTTCACGTTCTTGTTGGGCTGCCCTTTGCTTCTCGCTTCTCTTCAATACAGCCTCATTTATGCTCTATTTCGGTCAGGAGGCCGGTGAAAACGCCGCAGAGGGTCACGAAGGAAGGACTTCGATTTTCAACTGGAGCAATCCCGCCACCATAGGACGGTTGTGGCGTCATATAGAAAGCGGATCAGGCCTCAATGATGCCGAATCAGCCATTCTGGCGCGATACCGCAGCATACTCGCACTTGCTGGAGAGAAGGTCTTCAAGGAAGGACTGAATTGGGACCTGTGTTACTGCCAACAGCCAGGCTCCGGATTCGACTCCAAGCGCCACTTTGCGTTCCTGCGCTACTGCGAAGGGAATGCCCGTGTGGTTTTTTGTAATTTTTCGGACAGGGCGGCGCAGACGGAGATTCTGATTCCGGAAGAACCACTTGGTAGGAGCGTCACTGTGCAGATGACCGCAGAAGCGGGGGACTACAGCATCATTTCTTTGGATAATATTTTGGCCAGCAAGCCTGTAGATACGCCTTGAGACCATCTTCATAACGATTCGGTTGCGGTTCGTAGAAACATCTTCCCTTTATTCCTTCCGGAAGAAATTCCAGATCGGTGAAATGTCCCGGAAAATCGTGGGCATATCTGTAGCCGTCTGAATAACCAAGTTCCGACATCAGTTTGGTTGGAGCGTTTCTGAGATACAGCGGCACGGCGGCAGTTCTGTCTTCGGAGGCACAACGGAGAGCCTCATCAATGGCAAGGTAAGCAGAATTGCTCTTAGGCGAAGATGCAAGATATATCGCACATTCACTCAATGGGATACGGGCTTCGGGCATACCGATGCTGTGGACAATCCGAAAAGTGGAGTCAGCAAGAAGAAGAGCATTGGGGTTAGCCAATCCAATATCTTCAGCTGCCAGAATGCACAGACGTCTGGCTATGAAAAGAGGGTCCTCTCCGCCGTCCAGCATACGGGCCATCCAATAAACCGCCGCATTGGGGTCTGAACCGCGGACACTCTTTATGAAAGCGGAGATGATGTCATAATGCATCTCGCCGTCTTTGTCGTATATGGCAATATTCTCCTGAAGGCACTCTGTCACGAGTGCATTGTCTATGATAACCTTGCCGTCGGTGGCGGCAGCAGAATCTACAACAAGTTCGAGAATGTTCAGGAGCTTGCGTCCGTCTCCGCCGCTCTGTCGGAACAAGGCATCTGTCTCCTTTACCTCTATATCCCTGTTCTTCAATATCTCATCCTCCCTGATAGCCCTTTGCATCAGGATACTGAGGTCTTCGGTGTCAAGAGACTTGAGAACATAGACCTGACATCGGCTAAGAAGGGGAGTGATGACTTCGAAAGACGGATTCTCAGTAGTCGCTCCTATCAGTACAACTGTTCCGGATTCAACCGCTCCCAGAAGTGCATCCTGCTGAGCTTTGTTGAACCTGTGGATTTCATCTATGAAAAGTACAGGGGCGACCGACTTGGAAAAGAGACCTCTTGAACGCGATTTGTCGATGATGTCACGGACGTCACGAACACCGGAACTGACGGCGGAAAGGGTATAGAACTCACGTTCGAGAGTCTTGGAGATGATTCGGGCGAGTGTGGTCTTCCCCACACCGGGAGGTCCCCACAGAATGAATGAGGAGAGGTTTCCGGAATCAATCATATTGCGAAGTATGCATCCGGGGCCTACAAGATGGCGCTGACCCACATACTCATCAAGAGAATTGGGTCTCATCCGCTCCGGAAGTGGTGCCGAAATCATTGATTCCACAGTTAACTTATTTGTTTTATAGCTTAACAATCAACCAATACATATAGGATGCATAAGACAAGAGCAGAATGATGCCCTCGATGCGGTCGAGCCTCTGTCCCTTTCCCGTATGTGCAAAAAGCGTAATGAGCACTGTGCTCATAAGCAGGGCGGCTATGTCCACAGCTGTGACGGAGCTGAGCGAAAGGGGAGTGACGATGGCTGAAGTGCCAAGTATCAGAAGTATGTTGAAAACATTGGAACCGAGTATGTTCCCAAGTGCCAGCTGACCTCTGCGCTTGATGGCCGCCACTATACAGGTGGCAAGTTCGGGAAGGGATGTACCTATGGCCAGAATGGTCACTGCAATGAACTTGTCGCTTACTCCTGTCATCCTGGCAATGGATACTGCAGAATCAACGAAGAGTCTGCCTCCGAAGATGAGTCCGGCCAGACCTGCAGCTATCAGCAACAGAGCTATGGGCACACGTACAGTCTTCTGGGAAGAACTATCTTCATCGATGCCCTTTCCTGCCTTGAAACAATAAAACAAATACAGGGCGAAGACAACAAGAAGGATTATTCCTTCGACTCTGGACAGGACATCGCTGTCACCGGATCCGAAGATTGAAGAGTTCATACCCATCAGTACGAACAGAAGAGTGGCCCCGAAGCATACAGGTATATCTATCTTGCAATTGGAACGAGTCATCGTCACAGGATAGAACAAAGAAGTGACACCAAGTATGAGCAAAGTGTTGACGATATTGGAACCTAATACATTCCCGACTGAAATATCGGAATTGCCCTGTATGGCTCCGGTCAGACTCACAACGAGTTCGGGACAGGAGGTGCCGAATCCGACGATGGTGAGGCCAATCACGAATTCACTTATTCCGGCTCTGCGGGCAAGAGATGAAGAACCGTCAACGAGCCAATCTGCTCCGAACACTATAAGGGCGAGACCGGCTATCAGCAGTAGAATCTGGACAATCATTTATCAATAATATCCTGTGTTTTGTTTATAGAGTACTGAGTTCGAGAGCGCAGACATTCTCAACATGCTGTGTGTGAGGGAACATATCAACGGGCTGGACTTCCGTTATCCTGTAATCGGTGCACAGAAGTTCCAGATCTCTGGCCTGTGATGCCGGATTGCAACTGACATATACTATTCTGCGGGGTGATGCTCCAAGAATAACCTTGACAACGTCAGGGTGCATTCCGGCACGGGGAGGATCAACAATAATCACATCCGGCCTGCCGTGTTCCCGGATGAACTCCGGTGTAAGTACATCCTTCATATCGCCTGCGAAAAAAACGCAGTTGGAAATACCATTGCGTGCGGCATTGTCTCTTGCATCTTCGATAGCTTCGGGTACATACTCGATTCCAATGACCTTGGAAGCCATTCCGCTTACGAACTGGGCGATAGTCCCCGTACCGGTATAGAGGTCATAAACCACTTCGCTGCCAGTCAGTTTTGCAAAATCCCTCGCAACCCTGTAAAGTTTGAGGGCCTGGGCATTGTTGGTCTGATAGAAAGATTTGGGACCGATTCTGAAAGAAAGATTCTCCATTTTCTCATAGATAGCGTCGGAACCCTTGTAAAGTTTGCAGTCAAGGTCAGAAATACTGTCATTCAACTTATTGTTTATGACATAATAAAGTGATGTTACCTCAGGGAAATGTTCAAGTACCGAGTCCATCAGCTCAAAAAGTTGCGGCACAGCCTCAGTGAAGCAGATAATGAGCATCACCTGCCCGTCTTCAGTGGTACGTACAAACATATTCCTGAACAATCCCTTGTTCTCTCTGATGTCATAAAAGGGGAGAGAATGAGATAGCGCCCAATCCCTGACGAACAGACGTATTGCATTCGATGGCTCCTTCTGGAGATGGCAATGGTTGATATCCAACACCTTGTCGAAATATTGTCCTACGTGGAAGCCAAGTCCGGGAGAGAATGTGCATTCAGGATTCGAGAGTTCTTCCGAAGAAAGCCATCTTTTGCAGGATGCAGTGAATTCCAACTTGTTGCGGTATTCCCTGGTCTTGTCAGAGGGAATAATCGGGTTGATTTCCGGAAGATCCAGATGTCCTATTCGTTTAAGTTGGTCATATACCTGCCTCTGCTTGGCGGAAAGCTGGACATCGTAGGGGAGAGGTTGCCACTTGCAACCTCCACAGATTCCGAAATGCTCGCAGAAAGGCTCCAGACGCTTCTCCGAAGGCTGAACTATGCGGATTATACGCCCTTCGGCAAAATTGCTTTTTTTTCTGGTTACACGTATGTCAACGATGTCACCGGGGACTGCAAACTCAACAAAAATGACTCTGGCCGGACCATCAGGGTCATCTCCCGGGAGATGGGCGTGTGTAATGGCCTTTCCTTCAGCAGCTACGTTCTCAATAACTTGATTTTCTAGAATCAAGTCAAGCTTGCCTTTTCTGCCCACGACTATTTCCCGCCGATATTGATGAAAGGAATAGAACCACCGCCATTGTATTCAGGCAGTTTTCCGTCCCATTTGTCTATGGCATCCTGTCTTACAAGAAGTTCATTCAGAGAAGCTGCCACAGTTCTGTTGTAATAGGCCTCACCGTCAGCCTTGATTTTCAGGGCCTGAGCCTCACCCTCTGCTTTTGCTATCTCTATCTTGGCGTTGGCTTCGGCCTGCTTGATGAGGTTTTCTGCCTTCAAGGCTTCCTGAATGGCCTCATTCTTTGCTTCAATGGCTTGTGACAACGAGGCTGGAGGCGTTATCTGGGATGTGAATTCAGTGACTATGAAACCCTCATCACCCAACGATTTGTCAAGCATCAGACGGACTTCGGCCTCGAACTGGGCACGGGAGGCCATCAGTTCATCGGAAGAATATTTGTTGGCCGTAATCCTGTATGCGTCATAGATACAGGTCCGCATATATCCTTCCTGTATGACGGAAAGCGGACGGCGGTATTTGGCAAAAATATCAGTAGCCTTGTCACGGTTGATCTGATATGCCAGAAGCGGATCCATACTGAATATGGCAGCATCTCTGGTAGTAACGTTGAAAGGCTCGTAATCGACTCTCTGGATAAAAACAGGATATTTATATACAGCAGTGGTAATAGGATTGAAGAAAACGAATCCAGTCACGGGAGATGCGACGAGTTTACCTTGCTCCGTGAGAGAAAACTTCTTGAACTTGATTCCGACTTCCGAGTTGTCTATCACCGAACAACAGGAAAGGGAAATAATAAGAAGCAATAAAGCGCCCAGGCCAAGCTTGACAAAGAAATTTTTCGATTTCATAGTAAAATAACAGATAGTGTAATACAAAAATAAGAATAATCAACAAAAACTGCAATCCATCAAAAAGCCCGACTCAACTTAACATAATATAAATTGTATAACAAAGCTATTAAAGAATCGAACTTACAGGATTTCCATATATGGAATAGAAAATACCAAGTAACTCTTTTTTGTCGAGGCCGGATTCAAGTGTGCATATCTGACTCTCGGCATAAGCTTTGAATTCTACAAGTTCATCCATTGAATACTCTGTTCCGCAATGAGAAAGCACACCGTTCATCAGGTCATTACCCATATAATTGGTGTTCCATAATTTGTAGGATCCAAGTATCTTGGAATCTATGGCCTCGCACAATGCTTTGTACCTTTCATTGCCTCGTCTGGATGCAGCTTCAGAAATAACTTCATCGGATAAGGGTTCGCAGAAACTGATGCATACCTTACCTTTCTTCTGTTTTATTCCTGTCAGTATGCTGTTTGTATCCTCCCCTTTCTTCTTTTTGTATTCAGCGTTACGGCTCAGGAATAATTCTCTTGCTTTGAGAGCATCACAGGATTCATACTGATAGGATACGCTTACGGGAAGAATGCCAAGTCGTGCGAAATCCGATTTAAAGTCCCCGGACCCGCTCATAGAGAGCATTTTAAGTATTCCCTGACTGGTCCGGTCTATGCTGTCCTTGGCCCGACCCTGACGCTGTGCAATCCATACAGAGCCGTCTCCGGAAGTTATTCTCTGACGGATGTATGCAGAGAGAGTGTGCGAGAATTCGGACATCTCGTGAGGAGGCAGCCCTCTGTAAACTTTGACAAGCCTGTTGCTTCTCATAATATCCTCCACCAGCCGGGACGACAGGAGGTTTGATCCCACACAAAGATCTGTCTGTATGAATCCCCTGAAACTCAATGCATACAGAAGAATCGCGGGATCCATCACTATGTCCCGGTGATTGGATATGAAGAGGGACTTTCCCGAGCACAGGTTCAAATTCTCCAATCCCCTGATCTCCAACCCGTCGGAAGTTTTGTCAAGAATGGACTTGACCACCTCCGTCATCACTGACATCTGAAACTCGTCAACACCTGAAACATTGCGTAAGTCGCGGGAAAGGTAATTTAACGGCTTGTCAGGAAACAGATACTTGGATATGAAGAGAATACGAGGGTCCCAAGAGGCTCTTCGGAGAGCTTTTCTGGTTCTCAGGTCGTCGTACGGATAAATGTCACAAAAACTTGTCAAATCTCGAGGCGCAAATAATCGTAAACAACTCCGGAATTCAGCGATCCGGCAGGAACGCTGATTACAATAAGGTTCTCGCCTGCTTTCAGAAGAGATGAATCGAAGCGGAAATCATCCTCGTGCCAAATACCGTGAGAGCCGTGTCTGGTAATCACGCCGTCACTTGTCTGGGTGAGGGGGAATGAAACTGACTTGGAACCGTTCACCGAAATGTCCAGGGACCTTGTACAAGTTCCGCAGAGGGCTATTCTGAGCACAGCCTCCCCTGCTTCCGGACGTTCAGGGAGATTGAAGAATATTCTGTACGGTGTAGCCCTGCCCTCGGACCTTATTCCGAAGAAAGGCAGGACCTTGGCCTCAGGATCCTCGTTGTGCGGCACCTGCATATAGAACCAGTCTTTGGCACAGTCGCTCTCTGATACTCTGAAGCTTACGTCATCGGGATAAAGTGCCGGATACTTGAGAACGACCTCAGGATCACGGTGCATCGATGCACCGGCAAATTCCACTCCGGTTCTGTTGGGCACACCTATCTCGAAGGCACATTTGCCGTAACGGACTGGTGTCCAATCAAGAACACCTAGATTTAAGTTCTCTCCCGCTTTGATGACAACGTCTGACTTATTGTATTCTCCAAGCACACCGTCAGTGAAAGCTACAAGGGTATATCTGCCCGGTCTGACGTTTGGAATCTCGAACGAACCGTCCTCCGATGTGAGAGTCCAGTACTGATAATGTTTCGCATCCCTCTGCCAGCCGAACCGTATGCTGTCCGCAACAGTGAGACCTACGTGGCAGTTCACAAAGGCAAGAGGTGCATCGGGATCGTTGATCTTGATATGACCGCTTATCTTTGCACGTCCTTTTGTGCCGGGATAATCAAGACCTTTGAGCCAGGAATAAGGCCATGCAGCCTTCTGCACTTCAGCCTGGGCCTTTGCATCGTTGAAAAGGCCCTCGTGATCGGTTCCGGAATTGACATACAGCAGGAAGGGGCCGATGACCTTCTCCCAGTGCTCCCCTTCCTTTACGGATACTTCGGCACCTCCATAATGGCTGCTTCTCCAATAATTCAACACACAAGGTGCAGCTTCTGAATTGGTGTCCCTGTGCCCGGCAAACTCAACCTTGGTAGGTCCGCCGCTCATATATTCCATAGAAGGATTGATGAGGAAAAAGCCTGTGCTGTCAGCTACGGATGACCATCCGAAAACGGGATTCTCGGTTTGATTGACCGTATAAACGTATTTGTCACCGGCATAGAAATCCTTGGGATAATGGAAATTGACGGAATCCCCGGCACTCATCCAGTCGAAGATAGGGGCGAGTTTTGCACAGAAGCGTGCCTCGCCTATCTGCGTTGCCGGATATGACTCGGGGTGAACGAAACTGCAGCAGGTGTAAACTCCGGAAAGACCCCTCTCGATCGTATAACGTATCTCAATGTCGGAGGCGAACTGACCTGTAGGTCTGGCACCGGGACCGGTACCCATCAGACGGCCTTCCGATATGCCTCGTACAGCCACTTCGGCACGCTCACCTCCGTTGCGTGAAGGATTGATGGTCACGAACGCTTCTGCGTCACGGGTATCGCGGGGACCCATCGCATCGTGTGACCAGAATCCGTATTGATGGTCTGTCATTCCCCTGTTGAGTCCCTCGGGATTGGCCCCGGGAGGGTCTTTCCGCAAATCGGGATTGCCGTTTTCATCCATAATGGTAGCCAGCATCTGCCTGCCTCCATATTTGAGGGATACAAGATCTCCAGAAGCCTTTGCCACGCAGGCCTCCACAATACCGTTGTCGAGAATATACAGTTCATCGGTCTCTTCAAGTGTGACTTTGGGAACGGATGAGCACGCAGCAAACAAACAGGCCGAAAAGACCATCAATACGAGTTTTTTCACTGTATGTGATTTCATTTCGTGAATTGTTTCATTGGTGAGATTCACTTGGTATGGTTTTTAAGCCATTCCACAGCCTGAGTCTGGACAGACGCTGAAAGCCTTCCGTAATCATCGGGAGTGACAAAGTTGAAATTCTCCGAAACACCGAGCAGAGAATAGACAGCAGCCGTCTTTTCCATATCAGCGGACACTTTCTCGATGTTCACCTCACGGTCTCTGGCATTCTGTATCAGAAGCAGTGGCCTGGGAGCGGTAAGGGCGGCGAGTTCTCCGTAAGTATAGGGCTTTTCTTTGAATTGTCCGAATCTTGGAGCCATTGCATAGATGCCGGCAAGTTCATTCTCGTCGGTAAGGCCGCAGATGGAGACTACATTCTTCACTCTTGAATCAAGAGCCGCACCGTAAAGAGCAAGCGTGCCTCCCATTGTGAAACCGAATACGGAAACATTCTCCGCATCTACAATATTCTCTTTGGCAAGAGCGTCAATGGCACCGCTGAGATCCTCCACCATACGTCCGAGACGGGACCAGGAAGGATATCTGTCATAGAAAGGAGCATACTCGTTATATCTCATACCGTGTCCGCTCTGGTCATAGGCAAGCACAGCATATCCGGCCTTGACAAGTTCCAGAATCGGATGCATATCCTGTCTGTAAACCCACATATAGCCCAAAGGATAATGGAAACCGTGGAGCCAGATGACAACGGGAAGTTTTGCATCATCGGCGGTACCGACGGGATAGAAGAGATCAGCTTGTGTATTGTCCACACCTATGCGTATTCTTCTGGAAGAAGCTACGGAACCGTCTTCAGCGTTCCAACCATAGGAATTGCTCTTGTTGGAAATGACCCAGGACGGAACGTCCGGAGCAAGCTGTCCGGGATTTCCGGTCTGTCCCTTGGCTATTTCGGTAGGACCGGGATTGATTCTGGAGCCACCGAAGAATGAGAATCTGCTTGAAGATGCAGCTGGCATCGTTGAAGGCCTTGGACCCAAAATATAAGATATAGCGGAAATAACTTCGGCTTTTCTTTCCTCCCAAGCCTTGATATTGCGTGCAGGCTTGGATGGAACGGGAGCGAATTTCTTTGTCTGACCGGCCGTCAGTTTCCATTTGGCTTGATCAAAACCGAAAATCGGCTGATAGGCCCATTTGGCATCGGTTCTGCCGAACTGAATATCAAGAAAGTCCACACAGGCTTCCTGATCGTTGCTTCCGTGGAATCCGGGCACGTGTATCAAACCGAGTTTCTCCTCAGCACCGAATATCCGGAATACTTTCCGGGCAGACTCGGCAGCTTGTTCCTGAGCCCAGCCATTGGCCACCTGATCGCTGAGTCCCCATTCCATCAGAACAGCACGAGGAGCTACAAGAGCAGCAAGCAAGTTGGCATCAACAGGAAGTTTGTCCTCGCGGCCGGAGAAGAAACGCATCCGTGGAATGAACCATTCAGGGAACATTCTCGTGGTGGACTCTATACCTTCGCCACCGCCTCTTTCACCTGAATATCTCCAGGGAACGTAACCTCCGACACCTGTGCTGCCGGCTATGACAGCGGCAAAACGCTCATCCAGGGCTGCTGCAATGGCAGCCATCTTTCCGTCTCTGGAATAGCCGAAAACCGCAACCTTGTCCATATCGATTTCGGGTACGGTCTCGAAATAATCCAGAACCACTGATGCCATCCAAGCCCTTCTGGTGAGGGAAGAGAAATCATAATCCGGATAAATGTCCTTCAGCTGAGCAGCGTCGTCCATAAAATCGCTTGCAGCATATCCGGCTGAAACATAGCCTCTGCGCAGCAGCATATTGCCCCAGCCGCCGAGAGAAGTGCCGAGAAGGACAGGGAATTTTTCGCCGGGATTCCCGACGGGTACAGAAATGCTGACACGGACGCTGGCCTTGCCCTGAGGTCCATACCATATTTTTACATTCCTTGACCAGAAACCCTCGCCTTTTGTCTCTTCAAGTACCTCCACTCTGGATATTGAAGCTTTTGGCGGAATCTCTCCCAACTCATATTTCTTGTACAGATTAAGTATTTCCTCCCTTCTTTCGGCCCAGCCTTCTGCGGTGGCGGGTACGGGTTTCCCGTTCAGAAAAGTCAAGGGATCAGGCAGAGAATTGCAGCTGGGAAGTTTATCGAAGTCAGGCGGGAGTTCTCCTGTCTGTTTCTGCCAGTTGTCGAAATACTCGACAGCAGGAAGGTTTTTCTGCATCCAGTCCAGATAATCGACTCTCTGTTTTTCGCTCATAGCGAAAGACGTGCACAGACAGCCGGTAACGAAAAGCAGGCAAAGAACAGATTTCTTTTTCATTGATGCGGTCATTTGGTAGTGTTGTTGATTGAATGTGAGTTTATGAATGAATGTTGTAAAATTGTCGGTGTATGTTTGTCGGTGTATGATTGTCGGTGTATGATTGTCAGGCATTGCGTCTGGACAGGAGCGAACTGTCACCGTAACTGAGAAAGCGGAATCCGTGCCCGAGAGCATAATCGTATATGGTTTTCCAGTCACCGCCCACAAAAGCTGACACCAGCAGAAGAAGGGTGCTCTGCGGCTGGTGGAAATTGGTGACAATCTTGTCCACAATGCGGAAGCGGAAACCGGGAACTATGATGATACGGGTCTCCACGCTGACGCTGTCACGCCCGTTCCTGTCCATCCACGCAGTTATCGCATCCAGTGCCTCATCAGTAGTGTAGGGATAATCCCGCTCATAGGGAGCCCATTGATCCACATCGGCGGGTTCCCCTTCTTCAATGCAGTGAACACCGACATAGTACAAGGATTCAAGAGTGCGGACAGAAGTGGTGCCGACAGCAACCAACTGTCCGTGGGGGCGTCTCAGGTCTTCAATGAAATCTCTGGTCACGACAAAAGGTTCCTTGTGCATCGTATGCTCGGACACCTTTGACGATTTGACCGGAAGGAAAGTGCCGGCACCTACGTGAAGACATACTGTACGGCAGTCTATTCCCTTGTCTGACAATTCCTTCAATACCCTGTCGGTGAAATGGAGACCGGCAGTAGGGGCGGCCACGGATCCGTCAGTATGAGCATAGAGTGTCTGATATCGCTCTACGTCAATGGCTTCGGTCTCCCTGTTGAGATAAGGCGGGATGGGAACCTGCCCGCAGAGTTCAAGCACTCTGGAGAAAGGAATTCCACCGTCCCAGGAGAACTCGACATTTCCGGTCGGACCCTCATCCCTGGATACAAGTCTTGCACGCAGATTGATAGTTGTGCGCAGTTCCTCATTTCCACCATCCTCGAAAGCAAGTATGTCACCCTTCCATTTCCTGGCGTTGCCGATGACACATTTCCAGAGGCAGCAGGCCTTGGAAGAAAAAACCAGGGAATATTCAGCAGGGGCAATCGGTTTAAGGCAGAAAAGCTCGATGAGAGCACCTGTAGTACGACGGAAAAATAAACGGGCAGGAACAACCTTGGTATCATTGAAAACCATCAGAGAATCCGATGGCAGGAAAGACGGCAGATTGCGAAAAGTGCTTTCTGAGCATTTGCCGTCTGAATAAAGGAGAAGCTTTGAAGAATCTCTTTCCGGGAGCGGATATTTGGCTATTCTGTCATCAGACAGAGAATAATCGTAGTCTTCGATTCGTAAATCGGGTATCATAACTTACAAAAGTAATCATTTGTGGCAATAACGTTAATAATGGTACATAATTACTTTTCAACAGAATATTAAACACGGTTCACTGGGCGATAACAAATGTAAACACACAGCAAGCATTCCACTGTAGCCATCTGTTACATTTGTAACATTACATTTACAAAAGAGGTATCGTGTGAGTGAATGCTGCTTTTGTACCTTTTGTTTACATAAGTAATATAATATTTTGTTATTGGTCTATATTTTTAAATACAACATACTATAAATCAGTATTTTGCTTCAATCATCTCCACTATGGATTGAAGTAAGTTCGGTACTTTGGCTTATTTTGGTATCAAAACTGTCGAATTTATAGTAAATAGAAGAATTACACATATAGTAATCAATTAAATAGTGTTGATTACCTATATTGGTGCTTTATACATTTGTTTACATCTTTTATATGTTGTTTTCTCTTGTATACAAATGTAACAATTGTAAATCTACAAAATTGTGTTTACCTTTGTAAAAAATATGTTTACAATATGAATCAACGTCTGCAACAATTCCTATCGGCAGAAAACATCAGTCAATCACAATTCGCCGATATCATAGGCGTTGCCAGAGCAAGTGTCTCACATATAATATCCGGGCGCAACAAACCGGGGTTTGATTTCATTGAGAATATGGCTCATCAGTATCCCTCACTGAATCTTGACTGGCTAGTAACCGGAAAAGGTAAAATGTACAAAGAGAGCCAGCCGGTATACAATCCTGCACCTGGTCCCGTATCCAATCCCGCGTCGAATCCCTCACCGACTCCAGTTTCCGCACCGAAAACAAACACTTCGGTCTTCGATACACTCCCTTTTCCTGATTACACTACTTTGGCAAAACAGGAGAAACCAACAGAACAACCTGTACAACAATCCTTTACAGAAGGTACCCCTATTTCTCAACTCCCTGAGAAATCAAAAATCGAAAAGAAATTGTCTCCTGTACAGGAAAAACAGCGTGCCATCACTAAAATAATAGTGTTTTTCGATGACAATACTTTTCAGGAAATGAAGTAGAAGAATGTCGTAGTATCTGCTGTTTTTTTTATTTTTGCAATTATTTGCCTTTGAATGTACAGATTCTTCATAGCTCCTTTCGTCCGCAGGATGAATCCGGAAAAAGCGTCTGTCGTAGCTATGCGCTACTTCAAGCTTTTCGGACGCATTCCCGGAGCCAGAATGTTCAACCGCCTGATTCACGGGAACCGGCCGGGTGCGTTCCAGCGTGAGGTTTTCGGTCTGTATTTCTACAATCCCATCGGCCTGGGTGCCGGTCTGGACCGCGACGCAGACCTGTACAACGATCTTAACGATTTGGGATTCAGTTTCTCAGAAGTCGGTCCTATGGGAGAGGATAACATCAGAAAAGCGGTTGACAACATTCAGAAGGACAAGCCGGACGACATTCTCGCAATCTGTATCAATGCCGATTTTCTTCGTTGTTTCAGCCTGGCATACGATTTCTGCGATTTCTTTGTGATGGAAATACCTCAAATCAGCAGTGTGGAAACGATTCTGAACCCGATACTGGAAACCAGACTGACATACGAAGAGTACAAACCCATCGTCGTAAAACTGCCCGAAAAAATTGGAAAACAGGAACTTGACTATGTGCTCGGGTATTGTATGATGAATGGTGTGGACGGGATTCAGGCCAGAAATCTGAGCCAGATCAAGGCTATTATGGATTTCTGTAAGGGTCGCCTGCCCATAATAGCCAATTGCCACGTTCAGAGCGCAGGAGAGGTCGCCGAACTCCTTGATGCCGGAGCATCGCTGATAGAAATCAGAACCGGACTGGTCTATGAAGGGCCTTCTCTGGTGCGAAGAATATTGAACTATCTGGAGAAAAATGAAAGTCGAATACAGAATTGCAGAACTGCTGAAACAACAAGGCAGGACGCTTAGTGCCGCTGAATCCTGCACGGGAGGACGTATTTCTCACCTCATTACCACGGTATCGGGTTCGTCCGCATATTACCTCGGATCAGTAACCTCCTATGCCATAAGTGTCAAAGAGCAACTGCTCTCTGTGCAGGAATCCCTGATATCGGAAAACGGGGTAGTCAGCAGCCAGGTAGCCGCAGCAATGGCGGAAGGAGTAAGACAGCTGACAGGGAGCGACTTTTCCGTATCCACCACAGGACTCGCCGAAGGTGGCGATGAGCACTATCCGGAAGGTACAGTATGGATAGGAGTATGCGGACCACTTGGAACAATGACCGAAATCTTCCAGTGCGACTCAGACAGAAAGGGAAATATCCGCAAATTTACACAAGAAGCCCTTTTATTTTTGGAAAAATACATCAAGGCTTGTAATTAACTCGTATTCACTAAATAAAACATTTTTGTAATACATTAAAACATTTTTGTTAATTACAAATACAAACTATTTGAAAACCTTATATATGTTTTTTCAGCTATTGCTTGCACTCACCGGGTCTGTTGCCGCAGTATCGAGCCCTGACGGAAAACTCAAAATCAACTTTTTATTTCCAGAAACCACCTATAATGTCTGTTATGACGGAGTGACAGTGTTGGAGGACTCCCCTCTCGGTCTTCGTGCGGATTTTGGAGATTTCTCCAACGCACTGGTTCCCGAATCTGTCAGAGAATTCACCCTGGACGAAGAATACAGTCTGGAGACAATCAAGCGCTCGACAATACGGTACAAGGCGAACGGACTGGCTGTCCTCCTGAAAAACGAACAGGGCCAGAAGATAGAAGTCGAAGTCCGTATCAGCAATAACGATGTGGCTATACGTTACAATGTCCCCAGAGACAGAGATACCGGTTGCATACGCGTTCTGGATGAAGCTACGGGTTTCCGTTTCCCCGAAGGCACCACCACTTTCCTCTGCCCACAGAGCGACGCTATGATAGGGTGGAAGCGCAGCAAACCCAGTTATGAAGAAGAGTACAAGGCGGATTCACCGATGGATACAGCTTCACAATATGGTCACGGCTACACCTTCCCCTGTCTTTTCCACGTGGGCGACAGTCACTGGGTGCTTCTCAACGAAACTGGTGTTGACAGCAGGTACTGCGGTTCCCATTTGAGCGATTTCAGAGACGGCATCTACAAAATCGCCTTCCCTCTTCCTGAAGAGAACAACGGAAACGGCACATCGGAACCGGCATTCTCTCTGCCCGGCAGTACCCCTTGGCGCACAATTACTGTTGGAGACAATCTCAAGCCCATAGTGGAAACCACTGCCCCCTGGGACAACGTCAAGCCTTTATATGAAACAACGCACGACTACCGCTACGGAAAGAGCACCTGGAGCTGGATTGTCTGGCAGGATGCTTCGATGAACTATGGTGATCAGCAGAAATTCATCGACCTTGCCTATGAAATGAACTTCAGCTACATCCTCATAGATGCGGGATGGGACAAGGAAATAGGGAAGGAGAGGATGAAGGATCTCATCGACTATGCACACTCCAAAAATGTGGACGTTTTCCTATGGTACTCATCCAGCGGATATTGGAATGATATTGTCCAGAGTCCGATAAATGTGATGGACAATTCGATTGCAAGAAAAGCCGAGATGAAATGGATGGAAAGCCTGGGAGTAAAAGGAATCAAGGTCGATTTCTGGGGAGGAGACAAACAGGAAACTATGAGATTGTATGAGGAAGTGCTCAGCGATGCTGATGATCACGGACTTATGGTCATTTTCCACGGCTGCACCCTGCCCCGCGGATGGGAGCGTATGTATCCCAACTATGTGGGAAGCGAAGCAGTACTGGCATCAGAAAATCTCATTTTCACCCAGCACGCCTGTGATATGGAGGCGTTTAACGCCTGTCTGCATCCCTTTATCCGCAATACGGTCGGATGTATGGAATTCGGCGGTGTGATGCTGAACGACAGAATGTCCAAAAACAATGACAGAGGGTCAGTCCGCAGGACCACTCTCGATTTCGAGCTGGCCACTGCAATAATTTTCCAGAATCCTATACAGAATTTCGCCGTCACACCCCTGAACCTTCAGATTACTCCGGAATATGCGCTGGACTTTCTTCGCAGTGTTCCCACCACCTGGGATGAAACCGAATTTCTGGACGGCTATCCCGGCAAATTCGTCAAACTCAGAAGGAGGCACGCCGACAAATGGTACGAGGCCTCAATCGATTCCGACGGCAACGGCTCATTCATAGTATATTAACGAATTGTTTCCGGACTGCAGTCAATCACAGGAGGCGAAGGAAATTGTCTCCGCAAATCGCTGAAACATCCTCACCGCTGAGACTCGGTTCAGAATACAGGGCCTCCACAAGAGATGGGAACCGGGAAATGTCCTCCAGTCCCGAAGCTGTCTGTTCTATGCCGTCATAATCCGTTCCAAGTCCCACATTTGCGACACCTGCAATTCGGATCGCATACAGGATATGCTTAACCACAATGTCAATTCCGGGACCTTCATTGTCTGTGAGAAACGGCGGATAGATGCTCATCCCTACGACTCCCCCGCTTTCCGCTATTCCTCGTATCAGTTCATCGCTGATATTGCGTGGGTGAGAGCAAAGAGTCCGGCAGCAACCGTGAGTGTAAACCACCGGGGCATTTGTGACGGAGAGTACGTCAGCCATCGTGGTATCCGCACTATGTGCAAGATCCACCAGTATCCCCCTTTCATTCAATTCTCTGACCAACCTTTTGCCGAAAGGGCTCAACCCACCCCAACGTGAATGGCCCGTACACGAATCGCCAACCTCATTGTCTTCGCTATGAGTAAGGGTGATATATCGGACTCCCTCTTCATAAAACTTGTCCAGAAGCCTTGTATCCGTCTGTACAGCAGAGGCATTTTCTATTCCTATCAATATAGATATCAGCCCTTTGCTCTTGTTTACCTCCACATCTTCTTTAGTTCGTGCAAATGCAACGAACTCAGGGTTGGCAAGCACCTGACGCTTCAGCTCCGCGAGAAGAGAGAAAGCATATTCCGTAGCATCAGCCCCCTTGAGATCAGCCGGGATGTACAAGGCGAAGAAAGAAGCATCCACTCCTCCCCTTTTCATCTTTGGGAAATCGACCTGGACCAGAGGGTTGTCCAAGGCATAATTCCGCGAACGAAGCATCTGCGACGGTGCATCGCAATGCGCATCAAGCACAATCATTATTCTTCCGGAAACAGAGGATCCTTAAATGATTCTATTGTAGCTTGTTTCCCCTCTCCGTTGTATGTCACTTTCCAAGAGTACACTTTGGAATTGATACCGTAATTATAAGCGGATGCTGTCAGATAGAAAGAGTCCCCTTCCTCCAGATTGAAAAAATCGGCGAAATCGCTTGTGACCCGACCTTTGTCTTTCTGAGATTCGATGAAGCCATATTCCTGATACATCCACACTACATAATAATGATATAACAACGGAGAGCCTCCGAACTCGGTATCTATGGTAGCCTTATCATCATATTCAAAGAAGAAGCACTCTGTTTCATTGGACGGAATGACAGTAAGGACTGAACCTGTCATAGACATTTCAAATGTCATTGTTGATTGAAGATAAGGCTTGCTCTTGAAACTGCATTTGTGCAACTGGTCAAGCGGGACGCCGTCATTGTCAATCGTGAATACAAAACATACATAGTCGGAATCGGGTTCAAGTGACGGAAGATAGCAGAAATCCGCCCCCTGTGAGGTCACTGCCTCGAGAAAATCATCTCCGGTCAGACCAAATTCACTGTATGTTGCCTTCAAATCAGCCCAATATCTGTCAATGAAGGACTTGTCGTCAGAATACCCGGCCATCTCAGCTGCACTCACACAACCGGGAACATATCTGAAATCATTTGTGGACGGAATCACGTCCAGCCAAGCCGAATCGAAGAAAATCTTCTCGTCAGCAACTTCAAGCGTATATGTCATTCCGTATGGGTCAATGGAGATTTTCTTGCAGGATGCAAGCGCCATCGGGAAGAGCAGAGACAAAAAGAGGAAAGAACGCAGAATATGTTTCATAACGAGTCAAAAGCCAAAAGCAAACATCAAAAGTCAATATCTAAATCAGTATCTATATCAGTATCAGCATTGTTCGGTGTAATTACAAAACAACAGCATAGAGTCAGTCAATAATCATCAGGACTTTCAGAATGAACTTGAGAGCGCCTTTCTGATGATTCCCATAATGACCGAAGTCATACTCGATGTTATCGGCCATATATCTGAACTGTCTCTGCATAAGCTGGGAATTGATGAACGGAACGGTGCCGTCATCCTCGGAATGGAACATAAAAAGCGGAGCCTGAGGCACATAGTCTCGTGGAATGCTGTTTTCCATCAGTTCAAGATAGAAACGGGCTGTCTCCGGTTTGCTCCGGTCAGTTCCCTCCGGAGTCAGAATCATACTCAACTTGTCGGCTCCAATCAATGCGCTCATCTGCGGCACAGTATATTTCTTGGAATTGAGCCATTCGTCATAATGGGACTTGAGCGGATCACGGAAGAAATATGACATATCCAGAGGTTTGGCCATTCCTATGCTCATACCCTGAATAATCATAGGCACCGCACAGGGAATTCCGGTCACATCCACCTTCACGGAATAATCGTATGTCCTGGCCACATCGTATGGGCCGGCTCCCGCATAGTTTATCTTGATTTTGAACTCACCCATATATTCGGGGAAAGTTTCCAGCAGCCTCTGCACGTGCAGGGTTGTGGCTCCACCCTGAGAATAACCAAGAAGCACGACTTCATCGGAATCAATCTTGATATTTCTCTTCTTTGCCCATTCCCTTACGGCCAGGGCCATATCAATCACGTTTCTGGCCGTCGTCTCTGCCTGCAGATATGGATGAATCTTGTTTTTGGTCACACCGAAGCCTATGTAATCCGAAATCACAACCATATATCCCTTGGCGGCATAGATTCCCTCGAAACTGAAAGTTTCGGACGGACACTCGAAATTTGCCCCTATGGTATAGTGGGAAACTATCATCATATTCTTGATATTTCCGTCCGCAGGATAAATCACCTTTCCGGAAACGGTTATGGGATTGCCTTGAATGTCAGTACTCTCATAAGTACCCACCACTTCGCACACCCTCGTGGACATAAAAGACGAAACCACGCCGCGGAAGATATCGTTCAAACTCGCCGAGGTGGCCTTTGTCTCCTCCTCATCAACGGAAAGGCCGAAATCTACTTTCTCCCACGGTGACTCATCCATCACGTCGGTGACGGAGGTCTTGAGTACATAGAAAGGACTCTTTTCGTCATCCGGAAAAGTCACATATTCCGGTGTATAATGCTTGCAGGAAACTGATGCCAGCAGGGCAAACGCAAAAAAACAAAAACGTCTCATAATCATATCAGAATCTATAACCTATTGATATGCTGAATATTCTGGAAGCAGCCAAATAAACCTCGTTTTTGCCGTTGAGTGCATTCAAACCGCCAAGTTCAAGAGCGCAGAACCAATTGCTGAGAGAAAACGTGCCACCGACCAGAGTAAGTCCCAGAGCGGGAGCGCACTCGGTGCGGTGTCCCTTGTAATTCACCTCCGTACCGCCATTCACACACAGGCCAAGGCTAAGGCCCGAATAAATCGTGAACCTGTTCTTTCTGAAGTAGGTGAATCTGATGTCCGGAAGAATGCAGAAATTGGTGAAGTACTCGTTTCTGTTCCAGCCTACCTTCTCCCAATCCAATTGCAGACCGGCACTGAGCCAGTTGTTGAAACGATACTGGTATTCGCCGAAAATATGGCCAGTATATCGGTAGTCCCTTTTTTCCGACGAATTGAAGAAAACGGCGGATTCATAAAGCATATCTCCCCAGCCGACTCTGACCTCGTGTCTGGTCCCGTTTCCAGCCTCGTATCTGGTCTCGTTTCCACTGTGGAAGTTGTCCCTCTTCACTTCTGTACGGGCACTCAAGGACAGAGGAAATACTGCAAACAACAGTAATATCAGTATTGATTGTCTCATAATGGTTGTGTTATCGAATGGTATCAAATAATACGAATGTTATCGAATAATACGAATGTTATCAAATGTTATCAAATGTTATCAAATGTTATCAAATAAGACTTCCCCACTCATCGGCAAGGGAGTCAAGTTCTCTCTTGTGCTCCAAATAACTGCGCGTAAGTTCCATAATGTCATCCTTTTCTGTAGGAGAGGCCAGAATGATCTCAATCTTTTTCATCTCCTCTTCGATTCTTGTTATCTCCTTTTCCAAAAAAGCGATTCTGTTTTTCTTTTTCCTTTCTTCCTTGCTTTTTTCTTTGGAAAAGGCCGAAGCTGAAAAGCCGGCAGCAGATGGCAAAGGAGCTGCGGAGACTGGTTCAGCGTTTCTTTCCAGTTCGTGAAGACTCTCGATTTTTCTTCTGGCAAGGAAATCGCTCACGCTGCCCAGATGCTCCCGCACTCTGCCGTCGCGGAATTCATAGATCTTATCAACCAGACCATCCAGAAAATCCCTGTCGTGAGACACGACAATAAGAGTGCCGTCATAGGCCTTGAGTGCCTGCTTGAGAATATCCTTGGATTTGATATCCATATGGTTGGTAGGCTCATCAAGTGCCAGAAGATTGTGATTCTGAAGCATAAGCCTGGCCATCCCGAGACGGGCCCTCTCCCCTCCGGACAGGATATCCACCCTTTTGTCTATGTCCTCGCCCCTGAAAAGGAACTGAGCCAGAATATCACGTAGTTTCGTCCTGACATCACCCGTGGCGACACGGTCGAGGGTTGAGAATACAGTCTCCTTTTTGTCAAGTACATCCTCTTGATTCTGAGCATAATATCCCAAATCAACATTATGTCCGGTCCTGGCCTCCCCTTCAAAGGGTCCGAGTTCTCCTGACACTACCCTCATAAGGGTGGTCTTACCTTCTCCGTTTCGGCCAATCAGAGCAACCTTCTCCCCTCTCTTGATTTCTATATTCGCACCGCTGAACACCACTTTTCTGCTCCCGTCACTGTTGAGATAGCCGACACAGAGATCGGAGGCGCAGAAAACAATATCTCCGGAACGGGGTGCCGGAGGGAACTTCACGTGGAGCGTGGCATTGTCTGTCTCATCTATCTCTATTCTGTCAAGTTTCTCCAGAGCCTTGATTCTGGACTGCACCTGATTGGATTTGGTAGGCTTGTAGCGGAATGTCTGGATGAACTCCTCCGTTTTCTGTATCATCCTCTGCTGATTCTCATAGGCAGCCATCTGCTGCTGAAGACGTTCCGCCCTGAGTTCCAAATACTTGCTGTACGGAACCTTATAATCATATATATGACCGAGCATCACTTCCACAGTACGGTTTGTCACATTGTCCAGGAATTTTCTATCGTGTGAGACCAGCAGAATCGAACATTTTTTCTCCTTCAGATAATCCTCCAGCCATTCTATTGACTCGATGTCGAGGTGATTGGTAGGTTCATCAAGCATCAGGAGATTCGGACTCTGGAGCAGGATTTTGGCGAGTTCTATGCGCATATTCCATCCCTGTGAGAAGGTCTCAGTCTTTCTGCCAAGTTCATCCTCCTTGAATCCGAGCCCAGTCAGAGTGCGACGGCACTGCACCTCAGGCGGTTCGCCGGAAACCACGCCACGACGGTCTTCAAGCTCCGAAAGCTCAGTTATCAGTTGCATATAAGCATCTGATTCATAATCGCTTCTCTCCGATATTTCAGCAGTGACGACCTCAATTCTCCTTTCTATGTCCCTGATTGAATCGAATGCAGACATAGTCTCCTCCAGTACGCTCTTTCCCTTGTGATGATCCATAATCTGCGGCAGATACCCTACAGTCAGCCTCTGGGGCAAATCAACACGTCCGGAAGTCGGTTTCTGAATACCGCATATCAACTTCATTATGGTTGACTTGCCGGCACCGTTCTTACCTACGAGCCCGATTTTGTCAGTCTCGGAAATATGGAAGTTGATTTTATCCAGAAGAGTGAAGGCACCATAGGAGACGCTTATGTCGTCAATAGAAATCATCCGTGGATTATGAAATTATCAGAAGAACAAAAGATTGCCGAAAAAATCCGGCCTGTGAAAATCCGGCGAGACAGTGTTTATCGGAAAGTATGAGAGATAATGAGGATGTAAGGTGTTGCCGCATTTGTAAATGTTACAGCGCATCTTTGCTCCGGGAAGAAGGATATTGCCGGCAAAGAAGGAGGAAACCGGTATCTTGAGTGCGATTTCCCAGCTGCGTATGCCGGAAAGGATACCGAACGGAACGACCCCAAGACTGGTCCAGCGGCTTATCTGAGCTAAGGCAGCGGCCGGGGCTTGAAGCCTGTCGGCACGACCGGGACCATAACAAAAATACAGTGCCCCCAGACAATTACATTCAATATTGTAATAACCTGAGTGATTGCTGCCGGCATCAGCATTTTCAGATAAAGGACAATCAGAGTCCGGAGAAAGAAAGAGTTCGAAGCAGGAATCCTCCCATACCTTGCTGAAATCCTGTGAAAAATCTCCCTTTACACTGTTCTCTGTCACCATACAGTGCAGCATCAATGAGTCACAGTCGTGGGCCAGGGCAAACTGAACGGATGGCTTGTCCGGAAAAGATTCAGGCCAGTTCACACAACCCAGGTTGTGATATTCAACATCCGACCTGCGGAACAGTGCCGGGATTTCCGATGCAACATCCACCCCACCCGGCATCATCCGAGGCACTTTCAGGCATATACCCGAATTCCATTCGACAGGCTTTTGCATCATATCGTCTGATTCCTTGTTTCATTATCTGTCCTGCACATCAGAATGGACATCTCGTACAATGAGTATAATGGGAGCGCAAGCACTATCATCGACAGGGGATCAGCAGGAGTGATGATTGCCGATACGCACAGGACGGCTACAATTGCGTGTCTGCGATACTTGCGCAACAGCTTCCGGGTCACTATTCCGAGCGAGGACAATAACATCACGACAGAGGGGAATTCGAACACCACTCCTATCATAAGTACCATCGACATAAAAAGTGACATATACGAAGTGAGCGATATGGTGTTCTCAACACTTTCACTTACCTTATAGTCGGCGAAAAAGTTCAAGCACATCGGCAACACGACGAAAAAACCGACCAGAACACCGAGGTAGAAGAAGATAGTGGAAAGACCGAACGCCTTGCGTACTGAGCGTCTCTCATTACGATACAGTGCCGGAGCTATGAATTCCCACAGCTGATATACTATATACGGAAACGAAATCACGACACCTGCAGCCAAAGCGGCCCTGAGGTGGACAAAGAACTGGGTACTGATTTCTATATTGATGATTTTCATCCCGAAATCAATTCCCAGAAGCCGGTATGTGATGAAATCCGACTTCAGAGGGGCCAGTATGACTCCGTCAAAAAGAATACGCTTGAAGCAGAACGCCAGAACAGAAAAAAGGGCGACAGCAGCGAGAGAACGAAAAATATTGCTTCTGAGAGCATCAAGATGATCCCAAAAGGTCATTTCCAATTCCGGCTGCTTGCCCGCGGTAGCCATCACTCCCCTTTCTTGGTGTCGGTTGCGTCCTTTGTGAGGTTTTCGTCTGTATTCCTGGTCACGGTACCGTTTATTTGGTCATCCACTTCCTGAAGCCCTTCCCTGAAGCTCTTGACTCCCTTGCCAAGACCTTTCATAAGCTCAGGAATCTTCTTGCCGCCGAACAGAAGAATAACTACCAGTGCAATGATTACGACCTGCCAGACACCTACAACACCCAATGGATATATTATCATAATAACAAATTGATTATCAGTTCATTGTCGAGAGTGCCGCACGCAGTGACTCTATCCTTGCCAATGCATCGGACTCTTTCTTTTTTTCAAGAGCAACCACAGCTTCGGGAGCGTGTGCCACAAACTTCTCATTACTGAGCTTTGCACGTACCCCTGCGAGGAACTTCATCTGATGTTCGAGTTCTTCGGAGAGTTTGAGTTTTTCCTCGTCCTCATTGATGAATCCGGCAAGAGGAACACTGAATTTGACAGTGCCGACAAGGAAGGATACGGCTGCGCCTTCAGCATTGCCCTCACGGAAAGCCCCCACATTGGCGGCTTTCTCCATCACAGGGAAAAGTTCAGGAGCAAGCTTGCCTTCATAGAATATGTCGAGAGAAAGCTTGGGAGATATCTGTTTCTGGGCCCTTATTCCCCTGATGCTGTTCACGGCCTCGCGGACAAGGTCAAAGTTGTCGAGCAGTGTTCCGTCAACTTGTCCAATCTCGGGAGTACGCTGATACATAATGGTTTCTCCAGTCTTTCGTTCAGACATCGCCTGCCAGAGTTCCTCTGTGATGAAAGGCATAATGGGATGAATCAACTTGAGGAGCTTCTCGAAGAAATCAACGGTTGCCTTGTATGTGGCTGAATCAACGGCCTCTCCGAACGCTGGCTTTACCAGTTCAAGATACCAGCTGCAGTAATCGTCCCAGAACAGCTTGTAAACCGCCATAAGGGCATCGGAGATGCGGAACTTGGAGTAGTGGTCCTCCACAGCGGCGATGGTTCGTAACAAGAGACTGTCAAACCATTTGACCGCAATACGCGAACAATCGCTCTGCTTGGCAGTGGGAGAAACTGTCCAGCCGCTCACCAGTCTCCAAGAATTCCATATTTTCCCGCAGAAATTGCGTCCCTGCTCGATTTGCGACTCGTCATACAATATGTCATTGCCGGCAGAAGAGCACAGAAGCATTCCAAGACGCACCGCATCGGCACCATATTTCTCAATGAGGTCGAGGGGATTAGGGCTGTTGCCCAGGGTCTTGCTCATCTTGCGTCCCAGCTTGTCCCTTACAATGCCGGTGAAATAGACGTTTCTGAAAGGAACTTCGGCCATAAACTCACCGCCGGCCATTATCATTCTGGCTACCCAGAAGAAAATGATGTCGGGACCGGTTACAAGGTCATTGGTGGGATAATAATAGGTGAGGTCGGGGTTGGGAGTACGTTCAGGATGACCGGGGAACTGAGGATCAAAGACGCTGATCGGCCAGAGCCAGCTGGAGAACCAGGTGTCGAGGACATCCTCATCCTGCTTCAGGTCCGAAGCGCAGAGCGTAGAGTCTATCTTTCGGGCAGCTTCCAAAGCCTTTTCGGGAGTCTCTTCCACAACAATCTGACCTCCGGGAAGATAATATGCAGGTATCCTCTGCCCCCACCAGAGCTGGCGGGAAATGCACCAGTCGTGTGCGTTTTCCATCCAGTGACGGTAAGTATTGCGGTACTTGTCCGGGATGAATTTGATTCTGCCGGACTCCACAGCATCCAGAGCATCGGCTGCAAGGTCACTCATCTTCAGGAACCACTGAGCCGACAGTTTGGGCTCGATGACGGCATTGGTGCGCTCGCTGTAGCCGACAGGAGAAGTGTACTCCTCCACCTTCTCCAGATTACCGGACTCCTGAAGCAGGGCAACTATGTTCTTGCGTGCCTCAAACCTGTCCTGGCCGACAAGAATCTGAGCTTTCTCATTCAGACGGCCGTGGTCATCTATAATATCTATAACAGGCAGATTATGCCTTAGCCCGATTTCGTAGTCGTGGACATCGTGAGCCGGCGTGACCTTTAGGCATCCGGTCCCGAAATCCATCTCCACATAATCATCCTCAATCACTGGTATCTCCCTGTTGATGAGCGGGATAAGTACCTTTTTACCTCTTAGGGAGCGATGGCGTTCATCATTGGGATTCACACAGATGGCAGCATCAGCCATAATGGTCTCGGGACGGGTGGTGGCAATAACCAGATATTTGTCGGTAGGATTGCCGTTGCCGTCGGATATGTAATACCTGAGATGATAGAAATGGCTCTTGGTATCCCTGTGGATGACTTCGTCGTCCGATACGGCGGTCAGGGCCTCAGGATCCCAATTGACCATTCTCACGCCCCTGTATATCCAACCCTTTCTGTAAAAATGACAGAAAGTGGCTAGAACCGCCTCAGTAAGGGCGGGTTCCATTGTGAAACGGGTGCGGTCCCAGTCACAAGATGCGCCAAGCTTGCGGAGCTGCTGGAGAATTATTCCGCCGTGCTCCTCCTTCCACTCCCAAGCGTATTCAAGAAACTTTTCACGGCCTATCTCCTCTTTCCGAAGCCCCATATCCTTAAGTTTCGCAACCACTTTGGACTCCGTAGCAATGCTGGCGTGGTCCGTTCCAGGCACCCAGCAGGCATTCTTGCCGTCCATCCTCGCCTTGCGGATGAGAACATCATTAAGAGTATTGTTCAGAACGTGGCCCATATGCAGGATACCAGTCACGTTCGGGGGCGGAATCACTATCGTATAAGGCTCACGCTCATCGGGTTCCGAATGAAAGAACTTGTTCTCAAGCCAATAGGCATACCACTTGTCTTCAACCTCAGAAGGGTTGTATTTTGCACTCAATTCCATAATCTACAAATATAACACATTTCGGGCAGTTTATCGCCGAATTATTTATAACTTCGCAGAATGGATAATGAAAAGAACCCCATCAACATCAATCTCAACCCGGAGATTGCTGCCGGCAACTATTCCAATCTTGCCATAATAAGCCATTCACACAGCGAGTTCGTGATAGATTTCGCAAGTATGCTCCCAGGACTGCCCAAGCCACAGGTAGCCAGCAGAATCATTATGACTCCCGAACACTGCAAACGCCTTTTCAACGCCCTTGCCGACAATATCAGCAGGTATGAGGCACAGTTCGGAAGAATAGATCTTCCCGGCCCCCAGCCCAGTGCCACGTTCAATCTCGCAGACCTCAATCCAAATGGAACGAAATCCTGAGCAAATGGAAGGGAATCCTGAGTTCTACTCCAAAATCAAGGCAATCGCCCTCGACATAGACGGTGTTATGACTTCCGGAATGCTGATTCCCCTTGGAGACGGAGACCTCCTGAGGATAATGGACGCAAAGGACTCTTTCGCCGTACGCTTCGCAGGCCAGCAGGGATATATCATCTGTTTCATTTCCGGAGGCAAGACGGAGGCGCTGGTTTCCAGATGCCTGCATATGGGATGCAGGGAGGAGAACCTGTATCTGGGCACCAGAGGAAAACTAGCGGCCTTCAATGATTTCTGTACCAGAAACTCACTCGACCCATCGGAAGTGATGTATTTCGGCGATGACATACCCGACACCCAGGTGCTTGCAGCAGCAGGTATAGGAGTCGCTCCCTCGGATGCAGCCACGGAAGCCAAAGATGCGGCCGACATAGTATCGGAATTTCCAGGCGGGCAGCGTTGCGTGAGAACCGAAATAGAGAAGATGATGAGAGCCCAGGGAACCTGGTATTTCGACCCTGACAAATATGACAGGATTTTCTAAGAAAATCATTCTCGGAAGCAATTCCCCACGCAGGAAAGAGCTTCTGGCCGGGATGGGAATCGAGTTCACCGTAGACACCGGAAACAATTTCATAGAAGCAATTGACGGGAAGCTTGATCCTGAAGAAGTGCCTCTGGCTATGTCGGAGGGGAAATCCCACGGCTTCCACAGGGCGCTCAGAGAAGACGAACTGCTGATTACCGCCGACACCGTGGTGATTGTGGACGGAGAGGTTTTGGGCAAGCCTCACGACAAGAAAGAAGCTATGCAGATGCTGTCACTGCTGTCCGGTCGCACCCATAAGGTTGTTACTGCCGTGACATTGAGGGACTTCCGCAGTGAATCGAGCTTTTCAGACTCCACTCTGGTCACTTTCGCAGAACTGGACACAGAAGAGACAAGCTTTTATGTGGACTTCTACAAGCCCTATGACAAAGCAGGGGCATACGGAGTTCAGGAGTGGATTGGCTTCATCGCCATTTCGGGAATAGAGGGCTCGTTCTACAACGTTATGGGATTCCCCACCCATAGAGTTTACGCGGAGCTCAAGAAATTCGCCGGATAATGATCACAAACCCGTAATGTTCACATACCCATTCCGTTACATCCCGCACCCTCTTGTAAGGAAAGCGGCTTCTGAGTTATGCCGGACTCTCAGTACGAGCGACAGGCCGGAACTGCAGGCAGCCTCCGAAGGCAAGATGTTCGGTGTGCTGATTACAGACAGGGGGGCCTTATACTCCTTCAGCGGTCTGCTGGGAGGAAAATCCATTATTGAAGGCTTCGTGCCCCCTATTTTTGACCTTTATCAGCCCGAAGGGCACTACAGGACGAAAGAAAAGGAAATCAGCGCTATGCCCGGCGGTCCCCTTAAGGCAAGGGCTTCAGCGGATCTTCAGGACTGGATTTTCGAACAATATGTGGTGCACAATGCACTTGGGGAGACAGCCTCGGTGAAAGAAATATTCGCAATCTCCGGCATAGTCCCTCCAGGGGGTACAGGAGATTGCGCAGCACCCAAGCTGCTCGAGTATGCATATCGCAACAATCTGAAACCCATAGCAATGGGAGAATTCTGGTATGGCAGGCCACATAGCACCGAGGTACGTGAGCAAGGACGATTCTACCCTGCCTGCACCGGCAAATGCGGTCCTCTGCTGAGCTGGATGATGAAGGGGCTGCAAGTCGAGGAGAACCCGTTGGACAAAGAATACGCCTCAGGGGCCGAACCATCAGTATTATTTGCGGACGATGCCGTCATTGTTGCCGACAAGCCTTCCGGAATGCTTTCCGTACCGGGAAGAACGAGGGCAGGTTCACTGATGGGATGGCTCCAACAGCGCTATGGCGAAGTCCACTCCTGTCATAGGCTTGATATGGACACCGCCGGTATTATGGTTTTTGCCAGAAATATAGAAGCCAAGACGAACATTGAACTTCAATTTGCCGGGAGAACGATAGAGAAAACATACAGGGCCAGATTGTGTTCAGGTCACTCCCCTTTCCGGCACGCGTCAAAAGGCACAATAGCACTGCCTCTTGCCCCCGACTGGTACGACAGACCAAGACAACTTGTTGACTTGGAGAAGGGCAAGATGGCAATCACCGAATATGAAGTTCTGGAAATGCTCCCGAACGGAGAAATCGAAGTGCTTTTCCGTCCCAAAACAGGCAGAACACATCAAATCAGGGTTCACGCAGCACATTCCAGCGGTCTTGGCAGACCAATCAAAGGAGATCGCCTGTATGGCGATGCCATCGAAGACAGACTCTGGCTCACAGCTGAATCCATTTCCTTTGTGCATCCGGTCACTGGAGAGCGTCTGGTCTTCCAGAGAAACAATTACAGGCCGATATGATGTCGTTGAGAGACAGGCTGAACAGCAGTTTCTCCTTATCTTGGCGTGCCATAAACAAGCGGTCACCGGAAATCTCGCAAGCAAAATAGCTCCCGTCAAGTTGGAACAAGCCAAGGACATTGCCATCCCAATCGAACACAAACAACTTGGCGCAATTGTTTGGACTGTTGAGTGATGACTCAATTCCCTGGAATATGGCATATACTCTTTTGTCATCAGAGCAGGCTGAGACAAAACAGTCATAAGGGTTTGTAAGGCTGAGTTTCATCGCTTTACCGAAACGGATACCGCGAATATTCCCAGTATTGACATCCAGATAATTGATTTGAGGAGAGCGGTAATTTGCAAAGAACAAACGCCCAATCTGCTTGTTTGAAGCAAATGAAAAGTAAAGGGTGTGCTGAACAGAACCTTTCATCCCTAATTTCTGATCGTATGGAATGTTTCCGAAACAGCGGAACTCATCCAAGCAGCTTCCGTTCGACAAATTGAAAACGACAAAGCGGGGGGAACCGTCCAGATTTGAATTCCTACTGTTCACCATAGAATTGAGACACACCAATTTGTTCTGAAAAACAGATAAATAGAATGGCGAAAGAGTGGTAGAATGTTCCAGTTCAAAAGTTTCATCAACTACTGTCGTCTTGCATCGGATACTTTCAGCGAGATTTATCTTGTAGCATTTGGCATTCATATTGTCTGCTATGTATGCATATTCTCCCTCAATTCCGAAAAACGGAGAAGGAGACAACAATTCACCCTCTGCTCTTCCTCTCCGGCAAACCCAGGCCAAAGTATCAGCCGAATCGAAGTCTATCAAAGAAAAGAAACAGTTCTTCTGCGGTGAATACCGATATGCAAACATCACCGAGTCTCCCAACATTCGGAAATTACTGCAAGGATATTCCTTTTCAGAGTAGAGTACGGGAGTCAATTCTCCTGTGACCTCCGGCATATCGACCACAGTCACAGGATAATTGAACACTCTCTTTTCATCAAGATGCCGTTCACAGCCACACACCAAAGTTGTCAAAGCTGCCAACGCCAATTCAATAATATGATTTACTTTCATAAATTAAAAAGGATATAGGAAATCCGACCAAGGTCGCCACAAATCATCAACATAACTGACGCATTCGTATGTTCTCATCGGAACACCTGCCTGTCCATAATATTCGTTGCAGTCACCTATCACCCAAGGAGTCGTGAAATCTGCACAAAAATTGGTGCACTGATATATTTGCCCCCATCCTTCAACGAAGCATGGTTGAATTGCATAGTGATCACCGGTAGCGAGCGCTTCGATATTTTGATCCAACAAGAAATTGTTTAATCTGTATTGCTTGAGGACAAAGAAAACAGAAGTTAAGGTCAATAGCGAAAAAACCGCAATGAAAATGATCGTTTTATTACTCATATCAAATAAAATAAGGTTTAGTGAAACAAAAAAAAGTTGGTAAAGAATGGCGAATATTTTAATGATGTTTTTTGATTTGAAGGGGAGCCTTGCTGGCCAAGGGACCGGTAACGAGTGATATTCAGTTAAGTTTTTTCAAGTCTATCTCGTAAAGATAATCATCCGATGCTTTTGAAAGGTATAACCGTCCGTTGCCATATTCCATACTCTTATAGAGATCATCCAGTTCAAAACTTTTTTCAATTCGTCCGGACAAATCCATTTTCAGAATTTTTGAGTGTATCTCAGACGATAAATCATCATTTTGCGGTTCACCCACATAATGCAAATAAATGCTTCCTCCTGCATATTCAATACCTCTGAAATATAAAAATCTCTTCATCTGATTGAATTCCGGTACCCCCTCTATCTTCACGCCACGTATGGTCCCGGTCTCATAATCCAAAAAGGCAATTGCCGGGAAGTAGTAGAAAGCAAGGCCAAGACAATGACTTTCCGGAACCAGGCAATCATCGGAACGAAACAGAGTCCCAAGAGAAAGAGGAGACTTTTTCTTTAGTTTGACTGATGCGTCTCTTGCAATCCCGTATTCTTCAATCAGACTCCCATCTTTCAAGTCATACATTGAGAAACCAGGTATTCCTGCCAATTTACGAGATATGGTGTTGAATTTGGCATCATAGCAAAGCAGAGAATCTTTCCCGACAAGTATGGTATTATAAGTAGATGGAGAATTGTCAGTTTGAAGGATAACAGTTCTGTCAAATATGGTTTGTCCTTTCTTGATGCTTTCAGGAATATTTATTTCAAAATATCTGAACCGACTATTTTCAACCAACTCCACGACTCCGTCAACAATATGGTAATATGGACTGATGGTAAGAGTCTCACCGCCACCTCTTCCGCGTCGGCACAAGTGTACGAGAGTATTCCCGGAATATAAGCTGCAAGCGGTAAGACTGAAATCCTTGACAGCTTGCCACGCCACTAGTACAGAATCATATATTTTGAAACCATACAGAGGGATTTCAAATTCTGAGCGCCTGACAGGGATAAGTTGAACTGATTCTGCAGGGACTGCTGTAGATTCAGATAACCGGAAAGCAAAATACCTATCTTCAAAGGAATTACAAGAAGCAATTCCCAGAACGACAGCAAGAAAAGCTATTAATGGCGCTTGTCTACTTTCCCAATACATTTGGAGTATGATGATGCTTCTGGAACCATCAATGATTCGTCGCCGAGACAATCATAATAATCGGAAGAAGGTATGGTGTTAGGATCACAAAAGTAATCATATTCACATTTATCATAATCGCCATAAAAGCCCATTCTGCACTCACTAAGATAATAAATATCACCATTAGCGAGAGACTCAATATTCTGATTCAATAGAATGGACTGCTTGGAATCAGAATTGGATTTCAACAACAGACCTGCCGCAAGCAATACTATT
>DCIN01000074.1:0-1043 GCA_002315815.1 Bacteroidales bacterium UBA1725
CCTTTACAAGATATTTAATGGCTTGCCTTGCCAAAGGACTCTTCTGGACCTCGTCAAAGATAATGACGGGCTTCCGTTCCTTGAGAACAACGTTATACGAAGCCTGAATCTGAAGAAAGATGAAGTCCAAGTCATCCAGATCATCAAACAAAGACTTGATTTCTTTTGAAGCCTTATTGAAATCAATCAGTATATAACTCTCATACTCGGCTTTGGCAAACTGCTCTGCAACCGTAGACTTGCCTATACGTCTGGCCCCTTCTATCAGAATGGCAGTCTTTCCATTTCTTTCCTTTTTCCATCTGAGAAGCCGGTCATAAATCTTTCTTTTGAATATTCTCTCCATAACAAGATGTATTGATACGCAAATATACGACCAATTACCAACTCCCCAAAATTTATATCATCAAAATATAAGATATGCCCAATATTACAATGGGTGATTTGTACAATTCCCCCGAATTTTATAGTATTTTCAGATAATTGTCGAAAATATTGTATTTAATCCAAAAAATGCTTTAATTGCATAAGAAAATAATCAATCCTATGTCAAATACTTACGAATCCCCGGAACTGATGTTGATTCAGTTATGTTGCGAGTCTGTCATTGCCTCGAGTTATGATTCAGGCGGAATGAATCTTCCTACCATTCCCGACGGTCCTTCCTTTTGAATTATCCCGATTGTCCAATGAAAAAACTATTATCAATCATTCTCGCCGCCGCGACACTTGCATCCTGCGTTCAAAAAGAGAACTTAGAACTGGAACGTATTGACAATTTGCTGGATGTAACCTTTCAGACGGGCGTTTCCTTATCCGAATCAGAATCAGAATCCAAAGTCGGGACAAGCTCCAACACTATGTTATGGAGTGCAAGCGATGCCATAGGCATTTTTGCCGGCACGAACAATGCCAACCGACGTTTCACGCTGCATCCTTCTTCTGCCGATTCAAGCGTCGGTATCTTTTCCGGACAGATGAACAGCGTGTCCTCTCCGGTTGTTCTCTATGGATACTATCCTTACTCTTCGGATGCAAGTTTG
>DCIN01000074.1:1108-5392 GCA_002315815.1 Bacteroidales bacterium UBA1725
GCGAACGGAAACTTCACCAGTTTCGGCAAATACGCTCTTCTGTATGGATATTGCACTGGTTTTACAATCAGTCAGGCCTGGCCTCAAGACAAGGTCATCACGTTCAGTCCCAGAGTAGCGATAGTCAAGTTTGCGATTAACAGCAGCGAGAGCAATCCCGTCAGAGTAAGACGAATCGGGATGAGTTCCCAAAACTACCCCTTTGTCACCCTCAGCGAATTCAATCCTTCATCAGGCAGTATTTCAGGTTATTACACGAATGTTGTCTCAACGGAAATTTCCGAGACAAATCCTTTGACACTGAACAGTGGTGATACAAAATATGTTCAGATGGTTTCGGGACCGTCTTCGTTTTCCACTCAAAACATTTCAGTGTTTGTCGAGTGCATTGACAATACAGGAAGAAATTACAGATATGACATTCCCAAGAGTGTGAATTCGAGCAAGAATCTGCAAATCGGCACACGCGCTTCCGTATCAGTTCCAATCAGCAGTTCCACAACTCGCACCTATGCTTCAAGAATCAAGATCACAACGTCATCTTCAGTCCAGTCACTGACAGCGCCTGTATTTGTCCAGGGAACTGATTATCAGGCAGCCGATTCCTTCTGGGGCGATTCCACAATTGAGAAATATGAAGCCGGTGGGACTCATACTTTCACATCCTCCGGAGTACACGCCAGCTCATTCAATCACTGGGGTGATTCCCAATCCGTTTCCATTGAGAAACTTACAGGTATTACCGCCATTGATTTTTCTGACACTTTTTAAGCCTGCACCATTATGAAGAAGTCACTATCAATCATATTTGTCTCATTTCTATTGCTTTTTCCGGCCAATGGACTCAAGGCAGAAACAGTTTCAGCATATCAGGCCGAAAAAATAGCACAGAGCTTCGTTTCTGCAAATAATCTCACCAAGGCTTCAGCTCCAAAGGTGAAACTGGTTTGGAACGGTTCTGACAAGACAATGAAGGATGCCCCTTTCTATGTGTTCAATTCCGACAATTCTTTTGTAATTGTTGCAGGAAATGACAGTGCCAACCCAATTCTGGGTTATTCCACATCAGGAGTGTTTGACGAGTCCAATATTCCTGACGGTTTGAAACTACTGCTTGAGAACCATTCGAAATCATTCAATTCCAATCCGGCAAGCAATAAGAATACAGCTGTCTCAAGTTACCTGAACGGAACAAAATCTGCCGTCGCGACACAATCCGTTGTTGATTTGGCTACAGCCAGATGGGGGCAAAGCAGTCCGTTCAATGACAATTGTCCTCTCTTGCAAGGCAGCAGATGCGTAACAGGATGTGCTGCGACATCTCTTGCAATTCTTATGAAACACTATGGATTCCCTAACCAGGCCTACGGCCCTCTCCCGGAATATACAACCGGCACCAATGCTATAACAATAGCCGCTAAAACCATTGATTATCAATATCAATGGGACCAGATGACTGACACTTACGGTTCTTCTTCAACTGTGGCACAGAAATCGGCGGTTGCGACTCTGATGGCAGACCTTGGGCAAATACTAAAGATGGATTATGGTACGTCAGGTTCTTCGGCAAAAAACAGTGCCATTCTTCCTGCAATGTTCACATATATGAAATACAGCAACTCAGCTGCGATGATATATCGTTCCAATTATACCTCTCAGAGATGGTCCCAGACCCTCAAGGATGAACTTGATGCCAACCATCCTGTATTATATCTGGGCAGCAGCGTTGTAGGAGGCGGACACGCATATATTGTTGACGGATATGACTCAGATGGTCGTTTCCATTTCAACTGGGGATGGGGCGGAAACTCCAACGGCTTTTTCTTCTTCCCGGATACTTATTACAGCAATGGCGAGAGCGCAATCACAGGACTTGTGCCTGACTATAACTGGGCAGCACCCACTTCATCTTCAAGTCTGTCATATTATGTGAATTCCGATAACGGCAATTTCGGCATTTGGGCGGATAATCCCTATATTGAAAGCGGTTCCAACGTCTCTATCCATATCAGTGTCATCAATAATGCGACAGTAAGCTACAGCAACGGCGCAATCCTTGTGGCCATCCGACATTCGGACAATACTGTTGATGGTCTTAATGGAGGATTACTTCCGGCATTGGATCCTAATTACCGGGTATCTTTCTCTTTGTCTGTCGATATCCCCACTGTTTCAACGGGAGACGAAATAGTAGCCTACTACAGAGACAGCAACAACAACTGGATTCCTCTTGACGGGACCGTATCCATTCCGTTGAGATACAACATCGAGGATGTTCTGTCCCTGAACTATTCTTTTGACGGTGTTGACAAGGTCCTTAAAATCAAGGGGATGACAGGGATGACAGTTACTGTACCGAGTTCTTCCCCAACTACTTTCAGCACACCGCTTCTTTCACTTACCAATCCTTCGAGCGGCAATTATACTTTCAGCAACGGTCACGCTCAATACACTGTAAATCTGGCATTTTGAAAAAAGCCGTTCTTCTCATAGCTGTTATATTCAGCTTTGCCGAATCTGCCCCTGCTTGGGACAGATTCGGTCATTCTGTGGTCGCAGAGATTGCCCAGAGACATCTTAATCCATCGGTCAGGGAACGGGTTTTACATTACACCGGAGGTCAATCACTTGCCTCCATATCATTCTGGCTGGAGGAAGTGGATGACACTGAACCATACAGGACTGAATTTGAAGGGTACCATTCTTCAATTTGTACTGCAGACTGCAAATCACCGCTTTATTTCAGAAAGCAGAAACGGCAATGCCGGGACGGGGTGAGCGCACTGGAATTCTACACAGAATGTCTGAAGCATTACAAAGAGATGCCGGACTCGCTTGTTTACACTTATCTCAAAATCGTGACCCATATTATGGGTGACATACATTGTCCGACGAACATCAGTTTCGAAGATGAAATCATAAGCTTTTTTATTATAGAGGGAGGTGATATCAAACTGTCCAGCGGTCTGGCATCACATCAATATCCTCTGTATGCAAATCGTCTCGACAATTGGAGCAGGAAACAAATCAATTCATCCACAAAGGCTTGGATACAGGATTGGTTTGAAGATGCAGCGCGGGATGTGAGGCCCACAGTCCGTACTATCCCGGAAAATGCAAGGTCAGGTGTACGTACGGTTCAACAAACTGAAGATCTCAATGATATGGAGCTGCGAAAAGCAGGCTACAGGCTTGCAAAACTGCTGAATACAGTCTTCAAATAAGTTTTGGTCTATTGACGTTCCCCGAAGATTGCTGTTCCGATGCGCACCATAGTCGGGTGATACTCAAGAGCAATGCGCCAGTCTGAAGACATTCCTATCGATAGCTGGTCGAAATCGGGTAGTTCATCGGCAAACAGGTCACGATAATAATCGAAACATTGCGATATTCGGGCAAAGTCCGCTTTGATGGTCTCAACATCATCAGTATTGGTCGCCATACCCATAAGCCCCCTGAATCGCACATACCTGTACTTTTGGGCATCCCACAGAATATCCAGAATTTCCTCTTCATAGAGTCCGGATTTGGTCTCTTCCGCCGCGACGTGTATCTCAAGAAGTATATCAGTGACTTTCCCACAGCCTCTCCCCCACTTGTCTATTTCCTCGAGAAGATGCCTGCTGTCCACAGATTGAACCATTGACACATAGGGAAGCACAAGCTTAAGCTTGTTGGTCTGGAGATGTCCGATGAAATGGAACTCTATGTCACTTGATTCTCTGCCCGAAGACCCAAGAGTACGGAGGCTCTTTATCTTTTTCTCAAGTTCCTGAGGCCGCGATTCGGCAAACAGTCTCTGTCCGGCTTCGTAGGCCTCCAGTATTGATTCCAGAGGATGAAATTTCGAAACTGCCACCAGTCTTACGTCTGATGGCAGTTCTTTATTTATACTGAGCAAATTATCCGATATCATTGCGTCATATTAGTTATCTTTTTGAACTCCGGAGTGTTATCTTTTTGAACTCCGGAATGTTACCTTCTTCTCTGCTGCTGCCTGAGCTGTTGTTCCTGCATCTTCTGGGCCTCCTCCAGACGCTTCTGCCATTTGCTCTTGGGCAGAGGCTTTCCTTCGGATTCTTTCAGTTTGGCCATTATCCTTTCAGGATGCACGAACCACTTTCTTATAACCCAATTCTGAAGAATTGCGAAGAGTTGGGAGAGAAGATAATAGTAACTGAGTGCGGCTGACAGGTTGTTGCAGATGAAGAACATCATAATAGGCATCAGCCACAGGCTCATAAACCTCATCGAAGAGGCGTTCGGATCATTTGCAGAGGGCTG
>DCIN01000074.1:5478-5672 GCA_002315815.1 Bacteroidales bacterium UBA1725
TGATCTCCAAACAGGAATATACTTCTACCATAATCCAGAATGGAGTCATAGGCCGAAAGGTCGTGACACCACAGGAAACTCTGCTGCCTCAGTTCTATGGATGCAGGGAAGAATCGGAACATCGCCCAGAGTATAGGCAAGGTGAGCAAGGTCGGGAGACAACCTCCCATCATATTCACTCCCGCCCTCTTGTA
>DCIN01000074.1:5774-10597 GCA_002315815.1 Bacteroidales bacterium UBA1725
GCCATCTTGGCACTGGACAGGAACGACTTGTTGGTGAGAGGCATCACGACTATCTTGATCACTACCGTCATAAGGAGGATGATGAGTCCGAAGTTGTCGATGAACCTGTTGAAGAAATTGAACAGAGGAATGATGACGTATCTTGTAAACCAGCCGACAAGCCATCCTCCAAGAGGAATAATCTTCTCGTATTTCTGGTCGTAGGAATTAAGAGTCTGGAAATGGTTGGGGCCGAAATAGAATTCGTGAGGTATATCCACCCTCGGGGACATCTGGAACTCCTCCCTCATCTTAGCCGTACAGTGCATCAGATTATGGTCAGGGTCATCCTGCTGGAAGAAATTCACACTCAATTCCGCGGAAGCGAATTCATCAGGGGCCCTCAGAATCGTTGAGAAGAACTGCTGCTGGAACGCTATCCAACTCAGTTTGGAATCGATTCTCTTGCTTCCTTTGCTTCTCTTGCCTCCGTTGCCCAGTGACTCAGGTTTCTTGTCACCGTTGAAATAATAGTCAAGTTTGGAGTACTGCGATTCGTTCTTGAATCCCTTCTCCATTCTCGGAACGGTAACGTTGAAGTCGAGATCGCAGGAGGTGACATTGCGCGGAATCACGTTCTCCATTCCGACGAAGGACAGTATATGATCAACGCTGTAGCTTCCTTTCGCAAGGCTGTATCTCTGCTCGATGTAAGCTCCGCCGCTGAACGGGAGACGCATAACTACGCTGGAGTCAGTGGCTTCCACAACATCGAAGGTGAAATCCTTGGTCTGGATATATTCTCCGGCATATATGCTGTAATTGAACTCACATCCTCCGGGTTTGAAGAGTACGAGAGCCGTGCTGTCATAGTTGAAGTAATCCTTGACCTCCACAGTGAGCGGCTGTGCTCCTTTGGTGGTGAAAGTGACTGAAATCTTGTCGTTTGCGATGACTGCAACACCAGCCTTGGCTATGAACGCCGAATCCAGGGCCGCATCTTTGAAAATGGATACGCTTGCCTCCCCGGATGCACCGGATAACGATGTACCGGATGTACCGGATGTACCGGACACTGCCAGAGTCATAACAGATGACTGCCCCCGGGCAATTGCCAGGGAATCCTCCGCGGCAAGCAGAGCCTGTGCTCTTATGGACTCGACCATTGCAAGCGAATCTGCCTGAGCCTTAATCTCGGCTTGCTTGCGCGCCTGTCTGTTCTGGAAAAAAGTGAAGCCGAAAAGGATGACGGCAATCAGGACAAAACCGGTGATGGTGTTTTTATCCATTACTCTTCCTCCTCCTCAAAATTGCGAATTTTTGCTTCGAGTTCCTTGAGCTCCGCCTTGGCCTGCTGGATGCGTTCCTGCATCTGGAGTATGAGAGGCTGACTGTTTCTGGATGCAGAGAAGAAGCCTATATTGTTCTCATAGGTGGCAATATCCTGCTGGAGAGAACGATACTTGTCCACAAGCAAATCTTTGGGGCTGCGTGGAGCCTTTGACTGACTGCGGCCGGAATAATTCTTCTGGTTGTAGAGGGGGAATTTCTGCTGCATCGCCTCCTTGAAAGCAGCTGTGATATTGTCCTTCTCCTTGTACGGAACGTGTCCGATGGACTGCCACCTTTCGTTGAAGCCGCGCATTGCTTCCGCATTTGCAGCCTCATCGTCCTGAATTTCGTATGCGGAAATTTCCTCGATGAGTCTCTTCTTTGCCTTCAGATTGCCGTAATAGTCGTTCTCTGCAGGGGTTGCATTTGCATCGCGGAGAGCAAAAAATTCGTCGCAAACGCTGCGGAACTTTTTCCAGAGCTGCTCGGATTTCTTTCTGGGTACGGCTCCGATTTCCTTCCATTCTTTCTGGAGAGCTATGAACTGGTCCGTGGCTTTTTTCCATTCGGTGCTCGACTTCAGCGCTTCAGCCTGCTCGATAATCTTTATCTTCTTGTCGAGATTCTCGTTCATATTGTCCTTGAACTCGTTGTAGAATTCGCGCTTGCGGGCGAAGAAACTGTCGCAGGATGAGCGGAAACGGTCATAAATCTTCTGGTTCTCCTTCTTGGTGGCGAAACCTATCTTTCTCCATTCAGCCTGGATCTCCTCTATCTCCTTGGATACCGAGTTCCATTCCCCGGAAGTTTTCACCTCTTTTGAGACAAGCTGTTCGAGACGTTCGCAAAGAGCCGTCTTGGCTGCGAGGTTTTCCTCCTGCTGTCCCTTAATACCCTCAAAATGAGCCTGATAATTCTTATTAATCACAGCGGTAGCTGCCTTGAATCGGTTCCAGATGTCTTCTCTGAATTCCTTGGCAACAGGGCCGAATTCCTTCCAACGTTCGTGAAGTTTCTGCAATTCGTGGAAAGCGTTCACGACATTCTCGTTCTCGGCAAGTTTCTCAGCAGTCTCGCAGAATGCTATCTTGGCCTCGAGATTCTTCTTGAAGTCGAGATCACGAAGGTCGCGGTTGATTTTGACCATATCGTAGAATTTCTCGACACAGAACTGATATGTGTCATTCAAGTCCCTGTATGCTGTGACCGGAACCGGTCCGGCCTCCCTCCATCTGTTCTGCAAATCCCTGAAGGCGGGGAACTGTGCGCTCATATCGTCCTGAGATTCAACCAGAGTCTTGAGTTCTTCGATTATGGCCTGCTTGACCTTGAGATTCTCTTCGCGCTGAGCTTCCTGCTGTCTGTTGAATTCCGCGCGCTCCTTCTTGTAGTCCGAATAGATTGCCTTGAAGTTCTGCTCGACTGATTCGAATGGATTGTTCTCTCCTGCACTCTGGTCATCCACATTATTTTCCGACTTGAGTTTGACAAGCAGTTTGTAGAACGCAGATTTGATGGCCTCCGCCTCTTTGGAACGCGCCATTCTGTCTGCGCTGTCCTTCAAGTTCTGGAAAAGATCGGAAAGTTCTGCAAGTGTCTTGTCTGCAAGGTTGATTTCCGCTACGTCTGAAGTGATTTCCTTCATCTCTTCAGGAATGTTATTTTCGCTCATATTATAGAGGTTATTAAGTTAATATCATACAAATATAGTAATTTTAGGGAAAATAGGTATTTTTGCGGACCAATTGATAATTATATGCGGATTGATATACTCACCGTCGTCCCGGAACTGCTTGAAAGTCCTCTCTCGCACTCGATAGTCGGCCGTGCAGTCAGGAAGGGGCTAGTCGAAATCAATGTTCACAACCTGCGCGAATTCGGCATCGGGCCACGGCACAATGTGGACGACTACCAGTACGGAGGCGATGCCGGAATGGTGATGATGGTCGAACCCGTTTACAGAATGATTTCCAAACTCAAGTCCGAGCGTGACTACGATGCGGTAATCTATATGTCCCCCGACGGGGAGAGGCTCGATCAGTCCATATCCAACGAACTTTCCCTGCTCAGGAACATCATCATCCTTTGCGGCCACTATAAAGGCATAGACCACCGAATCAGGGAACATCTTGTAACAAGGGAAATTTCCGTTGGCGACTATGTGGTGAGCGGAGGAGAGATTCCGGCTGCGCTGCTTGCAGATTCACTTGTAAGACTGATTCCCGGGGCGCTCACCGACGAAACTTCCGCCCTGAGCGACTCTTTCCAGGACGGTCTTCTCTCCCCTCCCGTCTATACCAGGCCCGTCGATTTCAACGGTTGGAAAGTTCCTGAGGTGCTGCTGTCTGGCAATCCTGTACTTATTCACGAATGGCAGGACAATCAGGCACTTGAACGAACAAAACTACTCAGGCCGGAGTTACTTAATAAAAATTTTTAATAACTACGAAAAATAAATGCAAAAAATTTTGGCTAAATTTTGTTGAATTAAAAATAAAGCGTATATTTGCAGTCAGAAATGAAACAACTCAACGCCGGTATCTAAGCCGGTTGATTCTAACCAACAATAATTAAACCTTCTTTAGGGTATACACTACTAACTAACCGAAAACCTCGCTGAGACAGCGAGGTTTTTTCGTTTTACTTAGATTCTTAGTAAATCCCGATAACTTATTTGGATTTACGAAGTTCAATTTCATAGAGCTTCGGCCAGTTCTTGCCAGTCAGATATATCCGTCCTGTCTTGTTGTCATAAGCAATGCCGTTCAGGACATCGGTATCGGGACGACGCAGTTCGGCAGGCAGGAGACCGGAACAGTCTATCTTTGCCTCCACCTCGCCGGTTTTGGGATTGATTATCACAATCATATCGGTAGTATAGACATTGGCCCAGATTTTCCCGTCTATCCACTCCAGTTCATTCAGGAATCGCAGAGGGCGCGAATTCAGTCTCACATCAATAGTTCTGAGGAGCTTCAGCGAACTGTCAAGCACATATATCTTAGAACTTCCGTCACTGGCATAGAGAAATGCCCCGTCCGTAGTCAAGCCCCAGCCGTCTCTGGGATAGGAATAGGTCTGCTTGTATTCCAGAGTGGCGGCATCGTAGGTGAACAGGACTCTGTTCTGCCAGGTGAGCATATAAAGGGTTCCGCCAAGAATCACGGAACCTTCGCCGAAGTATTTTTTATTGAAATCAAGCTTGCGTAGCGCAGTCCCTGTCTTGAGATCAATTTTACGGAGACTGGTAGCACCACAAAGTCCGGTACTCTCGTAAAGAATTCCGTCGTGAAAGAACAGACCTTGTGTATAGGCCCCCCTGTCGTGAGGAAATTCAGCCACCACAGATATGCCGTATTCCCTGACTCCGGCAGCAGAGCAGGAGCAAACGGTCAGGGAATACATACAGACTGTCACATAGATCAATAACAGGAATGATTTCTTCATATCCATTCAACTCAAATGAAAATAATGATAAAAAAGGTGAGGCCGTAAGCCGGTTTCTGTTTTTG
>DCIN01000040.1 GCA_002315815.1 Bacteroidales bacterium UBA1725
AACTTATTTTTTTCTCTTTACTAAGATTCTTGAAAATCTGCAAGGCAGTCGGACAAATCAGCAATTACTACGGAATTTATTCCTAAATTGCACCCGAAAACAAACTAATGAACTATGAACAGACTTTCAACCTACAAGGCGGAGTTCGCCGCCTATCGTGCAATCAAGTTCGTCATCGGGGCTCTGGCCTTCGCATCGTGCACAGGCTTGTTCAATCAGGAAGACAACACGGCATATCTGGTCATTGACTGCGGCCGGAGCTGTATGGTGGCAACCCGTTCCGGGGCACAGGTACCTGACCCTGATGATTTCATCCTCACAGTCACAGCTTCCGACGGTTCCACTGTTTATGACGGCCGGTTCGCCGATTCGCCCGAGAAACTGAAAGTGACTCCGGGTAACTACACGGTCAGTGCAGTATCCGGAGAGTTCAGCCAGCCAGGATATGACAATCCGCAATACGGAGACCTGCAGCTGGTGGCAGTCCCATCCGGTTCTGAGGTGTCGGTGACGTTGGACTGCAGGCAAATCAACTCCGGATTGAGACTGTCCGCATCGCAGGGATTCCGAAGTCTGTTTCCGGACGCATCATTCCTTCTGTCAGGAACGAACGGAGAACTTGCGTATTTCTATGGAGAAAACAGAACTGCCTTCTTCAAACCTGGCAGAGTGGAACTGACAATGGTGAACGGAACGGAAAAAGAAAAGCTTTTCAACCGTTATCTGTCAGCCTGCGAGATTTTGTCCGTTAATATGACAGCCTCAGAATCCGACGCCGGGAACGGGAACGGGAGCGGATCGGGATCAGAATCAGGATCAGGGACCGGGACAGGAATCAAGATCCATACTGACTCCACCAGGGTATGGAGTTCGGATGACTATATCTACGGAGAAGAGAAGGACGGTACATTGGGAGTTGCGGAAGCCAGAAACAGCGCTCCGATGAAAGGGGTATGGGTGTACGGGTACATCGTGGGAGCCTTCAGCTCAAGCTCCAAGTGCGAGTTCGAAGCCCCTTTCACCAAAAATACTAACATAGTGCTGGGCAGCAGGACCTCAAGCAGCGACAAAAATCTGTGCATCGCTGTGGAGCTCAAGAGCGGTAGTCTGCGCGACAGTCTCAATCTGGCTGACACACCCGGGAATCTGGGCAGGAAAATACGGCTGAAGGGAGATCTTGTCAGTTCATACTATGGAATCACGGGGCTGAAGAATGTCAGCGACTTCAGTTTCTGATTTTCACCGGCAACCATAGTTGACTCCAAATAATTCGCGGGACACTTGCATCACTGCGAATGTCCCGCTACTTAACCTAAACTTAAACTATGAAAAACTTCAAGGCGAATATACACGATTTTTTATAATCCGCCAAGTTTTTGCGTATATTTTTCAATTTCACCGTCAGAGAGACTGTAATTGATAAGATTTCCGCGAAGATACTGGTCATACGAACTCATATCCATCAGACCGTGTCCGGTCAGATTGAACAACAGAACTCTGGATTCCCCGCTCTCCTTGCATTCGTTTGCCCTGCGTATTGTCGCGGCTATTGCGTGGCAGGATTCCGGTGCCGGAATGATGCCCTCTGCCCTGGCGAAAAGCATACCCGAATCAAACGCTTCTATCTGATTGATGTCCATACCCTCCATATATCCGTCCTTCACAAGCTGTGTGACTATGGCACCGGCACCGTGATACCTCAGGCCTCCGGCGTGGATGTTTGCCGGCATAAAGTCGTGGCCGAGAGAGAACATAGGAATAAGCGGCGTGTACCCCGCTTCGTCTCCGAAGTCATAACAGAACTTGCCGCGTGTGAGTTTGGGACAGGATGCAGGCTCTGCAGCAATGAAACGCGTATGTTTCTCCCCCATCAGATTGCGGCGCATAAAAGGGAAAGATATTCCGCTGAAATTGGATCCTCCGCCGAAGCAGGCTATGACCTCGTCCGGATATTCCCCGGCCATCTCCATCTGCTTCTCGGCTTCGAGTCCGATAATTGTCTGGTGGAGAGATACGTGGCTCATAGTTGATCCAAGCGTATACTTGCAACGTTCAGGAGTCTCGCGGGCCAGTTCGATGGCTTCCGATATCGCGGTGCCCAGCGAGCCCTGATGATTTGGATTACGGGTCAGGATATCCTTGCCGGCTCTGGTTGACATTGACGGGGAAGGCGTGACCTGGGCTCCGAAAACCTGCATCATCGAACGGCGGTACGGCTTCTGTTCGTAGCTTATCTTGACCTGATAGACGGCGGCCTCGAGTCCGAACACCTTGGCCGAATAGGCAAGAGCCGTACCCCACTGCCCTGCACCCGTTTCCGTTGTCACATTCGTGATACCTTCCTGCTTGCAGTACCAGGCTTGGGCAAGAGCTGAGTTGAGTTTGTGAGACCCGACCGGGCTTACGCTTTCGTTCTTGAAATAAATATGAGCAGGAGTATCGAGGGCCTTCTCCAGACCGTAGGCACGGACAAGAGGTGTGCTTCTGTAATATCTGTATTTCTCGAGCACTGGTTCCGGGATGTCTATCCACCTGTCAGTGACGTTCAATTCCTGCTCCGAACACTCACGGCAGAAAATCTGCGAAAGCTCGTCAAGCGTTACCGGCTTGAGTGTTTGAGGATTGAGCATCGGCATCGGCTTGTTGGGCATATCTGCTGCGATGTTATACCAGCTCCTCGGGATGTCTTCTTCGGACAAAAAAAACCTTTTCTGTTTCATAATCGAACAAAAATACGGAAAATATCGTAATTTTGCATCCCCGCCTCCTTAGTTTAATGGATAGAATTCAGGATTCCGGTTCCTGCGATAGGCGTTCGATTCGCCTAGGGGGTACAAGAGGGTGACTAAAAAGCCGAAAGACTGACAGTCACCCTCTTTCTTTCTTGCTAATTGCCCGGGGCAAAGCCTGATATCTGTGTCGAGGTTTCTCCTCCGCCGAAGTTGTCCCAGCTGACGTTGCTGACCTGCAAATTCTTCACATTCACTGCATTGTTAAGGAACTTATGAACCTCGCCCACGTGAATGTTCTCTATAGTGACGCCCTGTATCGGGTCACGCTCGTCACCCTTGAGATCATAGATTGCGTCTGTCTGGTCTGCACGGACACCTCGTATTGTGATGTTGCGGATTCTGGTGACAGCCGTCTCAAATGTAGGTACGATGTCTCGCCACTGATACAGTACATCGGTATCGATCTCAAACACTCTCTGCATCTTGGGGGCGGAAACATTCTCCATTGTCACGTCCTCGATGAATCCCCCACGGCGATGGTTTGTCTTGAGATAGAAGAGCCTGTAAACCTGATCTGAACATTGGCAGTCGTGCATATAGACACGGCGCACACCGCCGGCCATCTCGCTGCCGATTCCCATAAGGCAATGGCCCTGAACCACGTTACAGTTACGTATCACGACATCCTGCGTGGGTGTGGCAAGTCTCCACGCATCCTGATTGCGGCCCGATTTGATAACAACGGCGTCATCACCCTGATCGAAGGTGCAGTTCTCCACCAGTGCGTGCTGCGTCATTTCGATATCAATGCCATCATTGTTGTGTCCGTGGGCATAGACGTTCAGATTGTGGGCCCATACATCCTTGCACATATACAGGTGAATGGTCCAGAAGGGACTCTCACGTATTTCAAAGCCGTCGAGATTCACATTGGTGCATCGGTTGAACTGTATGAGGTGAGGACGCATATTGGCATCGTTCTCCTCCATATGACGGTCCTTGACGGGAATGCCCGTGGAGCACATTGCATAGAGTCTTCTTGTGGCCTGGATGTGGGTTTCGGGACGGGCGAACCACGTCTTCCAGAAATCCATCCTGGGCGCAAGCCTTCCCGGGCCGCTGATACCCACGTTCTCACACTCGAATGCATACACAAGAGGCGAATAGTTCAAACACTCGGACCCTTCCCACGAGGTCCGGACAGCGGGCAGATACAGTTGAGGGTCATCATCGAACACGAGGACAGCTCCCTCGTCAAGATACAGGTTGCAATTGCTTCTGAAATGCACCGGGCCTGTGAGCCACTCACCGGCAGGAACGACAACCCGTCCGCCACCCGCCTTGTTGCAGGCTTCCATTGCTTTGGCAAATGCAGCGGAAGTGGCTTTCGCGTCATCTTTGCGGGCCCCGTATCTGGCAATGTTGAAATCCTTTTGGGGGAAGTTGAACATCACCAGAGGTTCGAAAGTGAATGGAGCTTCCGGGGCGGTGACCACATTGGAATTCTTCTCCTCCGGATAATTGCGTATGTATTGCTTGAGCGGAATGTTCTTGTCGATTATCGCACGGACCACAAGCTTGCTGATTTCGTATGCGCCGAAATTGTTGTTGTGAGTGCCGTCGCCCTGTACGAAGTATTTCCAGGACTCCTCCGGCCCTGCCTCCTGAATCATCTTCTGTGTCATAGCCGTAAGGTCGATGCAGATTACATTCTCTCTGTCAGCCACTTCCTTCATCGCCTCAGCGTAGCCTTTGTGCGTGTCGTGCACCTTGCCTTCGGAATCGAAGTTGCGGCGCTGGGTGGGTGTCAGCAATACGGGAACAGCACCTTTCTGGCGGACCTGGTCAATCATAGTCTTGAGATTGTGAGCGTAGTTGTACTTTGCTCCCGCACCGGCGCCACGGTCCTTCTCGTCATTGTGTCCGAACTCGATGAAGACATAGTCACCCTGCTTGAGATTACCTACTACCTTCTTGAATTTCTTGCAGTTGATGAAGGAAGAAGTGGAGGAACCGCTGTATGAGTAGTTGGCCACGGCCACGTGTTCATCGAAGAAGAGCGGAAGTTTCTGCCCCCAGCTTGAATACACCTTGTCGTACTGATCGGTGACAGTGGAATCGCCGCAGAGGAAAACAGTGATGGCATCGCTCACGGGCTCAATCACCAGGGACTCCACTGCTGACTGCTCACCTATTATGTCAAAGCTGAGCTTGCTGTCCCAATCCGGAACATACCTGTCCCTATAGTAAGGAATAATGCAGTCAATCACCTTTCCCTGATCGTCATATATGAGCGTGTCTCTCTTGTTTACAGTGAAAGTCAATGTCTTGAACTCGCCTTTTCTGGTTGCTACATTGTCAATGACAAGACGCAGGGACTCCGCCTTGAGCATAGTGACGGCAGCCCTGTCCCTGCTTCCTACGGTGACGGTAACTTTGTAATTTCCTTCGGGGACATCGAAGACATAATCGTGCTTAAGATCCGGAACCTGAGCAAAAGCTGTGTTTAAGATTCCAAAAAGAACGAAAAAAACTATTGCAAAATGCCTCATAAATATGTTTTATTTTTCGCAAATATATAATTTTTACAATTTTTTAACTAATTTCGCGAGCTTATTATAATTAATAACCAAAACTGCATTATGGCAAGACGCGAAGCTTTCAAAATGTTCCTCAAGCCAGGCTTTGAGGATGAGTATCAGCGCAGGCACGCTGCAATTTTCCCCGAGTTGAAAAAGCTCCTCTCCGACACAGGTGTCCGCAATTATTCAATCTATTGGGACAAGGACACAAACATTCTCTTCGCATATCAGGAAGTGGAGGGAGACGAGGGTTCTCAGGATCTCGGCAGCAACCCCATCGTCCAGAAGTGGTGGGCCTATATGGCTGACATAATGGAAACCAACCCGGACAATTCTCCCATAAGCATTCCTCTCGATGAGAGGTTCCATATGGACTGAACGAGTCTCACTTTTTTTTCAATAACCAACAAAACCAAGCTCAATGAAATCAGTTTTCACAGCATGTCAGAAAGCACTCACAGTGCTTATGACTCTCGCTGCCTTGCTCTGGGGTGTATCTGCAAACGCGCAGAACACCGTGAAGGGTACGGTTGTCGATGCTAACGGAGAGCCCATCATCGGAGCGGCTGTTATGGTACCCGGTACAACCAACGGTACAGTGACAGACGTGGATGGCGCTTTCGAAATCAGAGTTGCAGCCGGCACGGAACTCGAAGTTTCCTGCATAGGCTATTCAACACAGACTGTCAAGGCTGCGGCCAATATGAAGGTCGTCCTTGCCGATGATTCCACGATGCTCGAGGAGACCGTAGTCATCGGTTACGGTACTTCAAGGGTAAGAGATCTCACCGGTTCTGTCGCTTCCGTAAGTGCAAAGGACCTCCAGCTGCCTGTCACCAACGTAGGTGAAGCCCTCCAAGGCAAGATGGCCGGTGTCGTTATCCAGCAGAGCAGCTCTCCCGGTTCCAGCCCCACCATCCGTGTCCGCGGTAACAAGTCCATATCTTCGGACAACGACCCTCTCGTTCTCGTGGACGGATTCCCCGGAAGTATGTCCAACGTACCTCCTGATATGATCAAGAGCATCAACGTCCTCAAGGACGCTGCCGCTACAGCAATCTACGGTTCACGCGGTGCGAACGGCGTTATCATCATCACCACCAAGATGGCTGACGAAGGCACCACAAGCGTAAGCTACAGCGGCTATATTCAGGTCAAGGACTCCTCTACCGAGATTCAGGACGTGATGAACGCATCCGACTATCTGAAATTCACTCTCGGATATGCCCGTGACTTCAACGCCACCAACTATGACAATATGCTCAGGTTCTTCGGTATCGGCTCAGCCTACGGCAACCACTACAACGAGTACGCAGGCAAGGCCACGCACAACTGGCAGAAGGATCTTCTCAAGACCGGTATCACCCACAGCCACAACCTGACCGTGAGCACCGGAACCAAGAAGAACAGGACCCAGTTCAACATCAACTACGTCTATGACGATGGTACCGTAATCGAGTCCTGGTACAGGAGACTCAACGCAGGTCTCAAGACCAGCCAGAGCATCACCGATAACCTCAAGCTCGACCTTAACCTCACTTACTACAACTCCAGAAGCCGCAGCAACGGCAACTCAAGTGATTACACTTACAGACCTCTGGAACCTCTCGGACCCGAGCCTGCCAATCTGGCCGGCTTCGGTAACGGTTCAAAATCATACGAGCCCTCTGAAAATCCCACAGAGTCCATCTACAAGTCGGACCCCTATTCAATCACACATAATTTCGGTGCCATCGGATCTCTCACCTGGACTCCCATCCAGGGACTCACCGCCCGCACCGAACTCCAGCTCAAGGGTGCATTCAAACGCAGCGAAGATTATAACGTAGCATACGGTACGACCAAGAACAAAGCATCTTTGACCCGCAGCGAATCCAACAACCTCAACTGGAACACCACAGTCCAGTACCAGATTCCTTTCAAGAACAAGAATCACAGGGCTGACGTGATGGTTGGTCACGAAATGCGTATGAGCGATGGCTCGGGAATGACTATCTCAGGATATGAGTACCCTTCCAACTTCGACCGCCAGACCACTTTCGCATTCATCGACCAGTATACCGAGGAAGGCAAGTTCTCGACTTCTTACAACACTCCCGGTCGTCAGGTGTCATTCTTCGGACGTGCGAACTACTCTCTGCTTGACAGATATATGTTCACAGCCACGGTTCGTGCCGACGGTTCATCCAACTTCGCTCCCGAAAACCGTTGGGGTATATTCCCTGCCGGAGCATTCGCTTGGCGCGTGATTGATGAGCCTTGGATGAAAGCATCTAAGAGCTGGCTCTCCAACTTGAAACTCCGTCTCTCTTACGGTATCACCGGTAACGACTCCATCGGAGCGAACAACTGGCGTGAAACTTGGTCACTGGGAAACGACTCTGCAACCACTGTGTCAAGCAAGCGTTCCGATACCGAACTTGATTATTTCAAGGCATACGCTCCCGGTACAAGAATGCAGAACCCCACTCTCAAATGGGAGGAGACAAAGACTGCAAACGTGGGTATCGACTTCGGTTTCTGGGATGAGAGACTCACCGGTACAATCGAGGGGTACAACATCAAGACAGAAGGTCTTCTGATGACTACTCCCGTAAATTCAGCCACAGGTTACAAAGAGCAGTATCAGAACCTCGGTACAATATCCAACAAGGGTATCGAACTCACCCTCAACGGAGACATTGTGCGCAACACTGATTTCAACCTGCGTGGTACCTTCATCATCCAGTACAACTACAACACTGTTGACTACATTGCTCCCTCTGTGACCACAACCAAGTACGGCAGCTGGTCTAATTCAGAGCGCTACCCTTCGGGCGGTGAGTACTTCATCCGCCAAGGCTCCGAAATGGGCCAGATCAAGGTCTACAAGTATGAAGGCTGGTACACCACTGATGACTTCAACTACGATGCGGCTACCAATACATACACTCTTAAGGACGGCATCCCTGACTGGGGCATCGACTCATACTGGACCAGCTTCAATCTGCCTAAGGGACAGAAAGCATTCCCCGGTGCCCTCAAGGTAGCTGATCTCAATGACAACAAGACCATTGACGCGGAAGACGTTTACGAGTACGGTTCGATACTTCCCAGAGTGAATGGTTCATTCGCTCTCAGCGGAAAATGGAAGGGTCTTGACTTCACAGCCAATTTCGGTTACACCCTCGGCGGTAAAATTGTAAACCAGCTTGCAGCTTCCAACCTCTACGGAGCAAAGGACAACAGGTTCGGTAACAACCGCCTCGCCTTCGTGGCTGACGCTTACTCTCCCTACCGTTGGAACAACGGCGAACTCGAGTTTGTAAGCGATCCCACCGAACTCAGCAAGATGAACGCCAATGCACAGGTTTGGAGCCCCACTTCAATGGTAGGCCTTCTTACAGACTATTATCTGGAGGATGCTTCATTCCTTCGTCTGAGGAATCTCACCGTCGGATACACCATCCCTTCAAAGATTACCAAGAAGATCGGTCTTTCCAACATACGCGCTTATCTGACCGCCACCAACCTCTTCACCATCACCAAGTACTCCGGACTGAATCCCGACATTTCATTCTCAAGTTCTACCAAGCCCGGTGTGGACAGCGGTTCATATCCTCTCTCAAGAAACTACACCTTCGGTGTCAACATCACATTCTAATTGGCTTAAAGGAATATTATTATGAAAAATATATCTAAAGTTCTTTTGGCCGTTCTGGCAATTGGATCAGTGGTTTCCTGCAAGGATTATCTTGGCAAGGATTCCATCTCCACTGTAGACAACAAATTCGTTTTCAACAGCTATGAAACGGCCAAGACCGTTATTTATGGTGCTATCAACTCTATCAAGGATTCATACAATGGTGGTGCTCCCACCAACTTTGACAATATCGGATCCGATATCGAGCGTTGTTCAGTAGGATTGATAGCCGATCTGGTAGGCGCAGCCCAACTCTATGGCGGGAATGCATCCTACACCATCGAGCAGTTCAATATCAATGGCAGTCTCAAGGGATACTGGGACACTTGGTACTCTGCAATCTCAAAGTGCAATCAGGTAATTTCCAACATTAAGGCTATGTCCAACTTTGAGGACATCACCACCAAGGACGTTCCCAACGACTGGTCAGACCTTCTCGGACAGGCTTATGCCCTCCGCGCAACTATGTATAGGGAACTTACCTGGCACTATGGAGACTGTATCTACTATACCGAGAACGAAATAGGTAAGGACATCAAGACACTCACCAACCGTGATCAAATCCTTGACAGGGAGATTCAAGCCCTCATCGAAATCGAGAAGCTTATGTACAAGGTTGGAGAAAACAATCATATGCCCGACCAGCTCACCAGGAACTACGTGGACGGACTCATTGGACGTCTCTGCTTCCAGGAGGCAGGTTACCAGACCCGCCGCACCGACCTCGGTGACGACTTCTATGTAAAGGAGGACGGCAGCAAGTACAGCTTCGAGGTTTGGGGAACAGACGCAGACCGCAATGCCGCTTACGGACGACGTACGGACTGGGAAGCCCTTTATAAAAAGGCTCTCCCCTGGCTTGAGAAAGGTATTAATCAGCCCGGAGAGGTTGCTCTGACTACTGTTGACCCCCGCAACGATGGAAAGCGTACCTTTGGCAACCCGTTCCAGTACTACTTCGAGCAGGTTACCCAGAAGATTATGCCATACGAGTCAGTATTCGAGATTGCCATCAAGGAAGATAGCGGCGGTTCACGTATAGCTTATAATTTTGGCCGCGGATCAAATGGCGGAAGCCCCGCATATCCTCCCAAGGCAAACGCGCAGACCTGCTCTTATCCCACAATCTTCTACGGAATGTATGATCCTCAGGATATGCGCCGTGACGCTTCCCTCGGAGTTACCGGTTCTACAGGAAACGGTCAGGAGGCAATCTATACCTATGGCCTTTCCAACAAGAACACAATCGGTATGGGTTGCAACAAGTATGACCTCAACCGTCAGACTAATCCTGATGCACGTCAGCTTTACTCAGGCATCAACTATATTATGATGCGTCAGGCTGAAATCATACTTATGTATGCTGAGGCTCTTGCACAGACAAACGACAAGGACAAAGCTGCTACCTATCTCAAGCAGATTCACAATCGCGCATTCCCCGATGCAGTTGAGGATGCCAAGTACAGCGAACTCCTCGCTGCCAACGGAAATGACATATATAAGGCTATCATCGCTGAGCGTGCTCTCGAGTTCCTCGATGAGGACCTCCGCCGCTGGGACCTTATCCGTACCGGAACTCTTCCTGATGTTGCTGTAAACTTCCGCAAGCAGCTTGTTGATGAAGTCACCGAGATGAAAGCAAAAGGTTATGTCACTTATGCCAACGGCAACGAATATCCTGCCTACATTTGGACAAAGACAATGGACGCCAAGTCACTTCTCGGATTCCGTCTTACAGCCCAGACTCCTGCAGGTCTTGATCCTATGTCTGACGAGTACGCTCTTCAGTTCCCCGGATACCGCGGACAGCACGATGACTGGCTGGCAGTTGCAACTGAGGACAATGCTGCTTCCAAAATCAAGTTCGGTACAGGTACAGACGACAATACCAACCTTGCAATCCTCGGTCTCACCAAGCATCTCACAGACGCAGAAATTGCAGCTGCTGAAGCACGCGGTTACAAAAAGACAGCTTGGGGAGTTCTGACCTATTCCCTGGAAGCTACTCCTGGAACTGAAAGTGCAGCAAGAGAGGCACTTTGGAGCACAGACTTTATGTGCGGATATTCCGATGCTGACTATACCGCAAAGAAGGCGCCGATTTATCTTATTCCTATGAACGAGACTGTCTGCAGCACAACCGGTCTCAAGAACGGATACGGATTCAAGTCTTCTACAAAATAGTACTGATCCACATTAGTGGTACATTAAAACAAGAGGGTGACTGTCAGTCTTACGACTTTCAGTCACCTTTTGCTTTTTAAGAGCGGTGTTCCCGGCGGCTCCCGGGCTACCGATTCCGCTTCGCTCCATCCCGCCATTCGTCGGCCCCGCTGAGTCGAGGCTTATCATTCGTCATCGGATTGCTGTGACTTGTCTTCGGTGTACTACTTCCCATTTTCCAGTATTTTGTTCCGCAGGAGGCTCTGCGCCTTCTGTTCGTAACATCTCTTGCCTGTGGCAATTTATGCGTTTTGTTCCAATTTGCACATTTTTACAATACAATGCTCAAAATGCCAGAAGTGCAAAAAGTGCAAATAATATCACTAATTTTGTAGGGAAATGTTCTTTTGTTGATATGTATAACTTATGCATTCAACCTATTCAGGATGAACGACCTTCTGCCTTTGCCGAGAGGGTTGGGATATTGTATGCAGATGCTTCTACATCCAAGAGTAAAAAAAATAAAGGACAGTTTTTTACACCCCTTTCCATATCAAGATTTATGGGGGCGTTAGCTGGGCCTTGTATGACAGAAATCTCGATACTTGACCCCGGTTGCGGATGTGCGATACTGTCCACCTGCCTTATTGAGCACCTTGCCGACCACAATAAGTTCGCTGCCGTCACTCTTGATGCTTATGAAACAGATAAGCAAGTTATTCCATATACAAAAATAGTCCTCGATTATCTTAATTCTTGGCTTTCCAAGAAATCAATTCTCTTTTCGTATAGGATTATTGAAGAGGATTTTGTTATGGAGAATGCTTCCAGCCTGAATACTGAGCCTAATCTATTCGGAGACACCAAACTAACAGAATATGACTTCATTATATCAAATCCACCATATTTTAAACTGTCAAAAGACGATATAAAGGTCAAAGCTACAGCTAGCATAGTAGATGGACAAACTAACATTTATGCTTTGTTTATGGCTCTGGCCTGCAAGATGCTTAAACCTTCCGGACAAATGATATTTATCACCCCAAGGAGCTTTGCTTCGGGAAGATATTTTAGGTTGTTCCGTAATTATTTCTTCAGCAACGTTTCACTGGATTTCATACACCTGTTCAATACCAGGAAGGATGCTTTCGCAAAAGATGACGTTCTACAGGAACTGCTGATAATGAGATGCCATCCCAGAAATGATGCGCCAGACCGGATTGTTGAGGTGTCATTCAGTGAAGGTTCCTCTGATCTGGATCACTCATATCGGAAAACATATCCAGAAGATGATATCATTGATATCAATTCAATGGAAAAGGTTTTATATCTTCCTGTC
>DCIN01000025.1:0-8419 GCA_002315815.1 Bacteroidales bacterium UBA1725
GATTTTTTGATTTCATCTCCCTCACTTCAAGCAGAGCCTTCCGGGCCTGTGCAATGCTGTATTTGCCGTTCTCTATGTCGCGGCTTATCTGATTGACCTTGCTGACTCTCTCGAGCTGGGCCCCTTTGAAGGGTATGAATTCCACTTTCGCATAACTGGAGCGGCCTGTAGTGAAAATTCCGTTGCTCAGAACAAAGAAATTCTTCGAATCCACTCCGTAATATGAGGCGATTCTCTCCATCGATTCCTCCACTCTGGAGATTTCGGCTCCGTTCTCCAGCAGAATGTGTCCTGCCAGAGAAGCAAGTTCGAGCACTTCGCCCTCTCTTGAAAGAGTATCAGCATTCATATTCTGTTGTCTTGACGGGATGTTTCTGTGATGACTGGATATTTCTGTGATGACTGGATATTGCTGCTACGACGAGCAACGCAAAGATAGTGTGTTCGTCTGTATTCTCAATGACAATACTGTTGTTTTTCTTATCTGTCTATATGTCATTTTTCTTATATATCTTTGCCTTGTGAAAAATCCCGTACTGATAATATGAAATTCAACAGCATTCTGATAGTGCTTCCCATTCTGACCGTTTTGATGTTCGATTTGGGCCTTACCCTTCACGCATCGGACTTTGTCCGTATTGTCAGGAAGCCCAAGGCGATGATTCTCGGACTGGCGGGACAACTTATCGTCCTTCCGTTGATAGCACTCTCCATCGGATCCGTTCTGGGATTGCCTTCTGCTTTCTTCATCGGCCTGATACTCATAGCGTGCTGTCCAGGAGGGTCTTCAAGCAATGTGTTTTCAATGCTGGCCAAAGGGGATGTCGCACTTTCCGTATCTCTCACCGCTTTCAGTTCCTTGATAACACTCGTCACTCTGCCGGTCATAATGCAGTTTGTGACAGCCAGACTCGGAGAGTCTGTCGGCATCACTCTTCCGGTAGGAAATCTCTTGAAACAGAATTTCTTCACTATGCTGCTACCAATTGTCGCCGGCATAATGGTCAATCATTATTTCAGCAATACGGCACAAAAGATCAACAGAATTCTGTCAAAATGCGCCTTTCCTGCGCTGATGCTTCTTGCCGGTATTTTCTTCGTTCAGAATAAAGATGTGATTATCGGCAATTTCGCCAGTCTGGGGCTTGCAACTGGTTTACTGATAGTTGTCTCCATTCTCATTGCCGCCGGAATCGGATACCTTTTTCGTCTTCAAAGAACGGAGAAAAGGACAATTGTCATCGAAGTCGGAATGCAGAACGCAGCTCAGGCAATTGCGGTCGCTACCAGCCCCTTTGTATTCAACAACGCGGCAATCGCCACTCCGGCAATCGTCTATGCCCTTCTTATGAATGTCGTACTTTTGATTTATGTGGCACTTCTGAAGAAATGAAAGCGTTGTGCGCGGCCGTATTCACTTGTCGCGTCACCTATGGAATTGGGCGTGTGTCAGAATAATCGCTGTGAGCAGTGGATAATCAAGGCCAGGGGTGTTTGGGATAGCGGCGGCGCAGATCGTTTCGTATTTTGGGATAGGTGTTTGTCCAGAAACTGTGCATATCTCCAGTAATCTGGACTGGCTTGAAACCGGGGGAGAGCAGTTCCACCAGAATGGGCGTTTTTCCTGAATCCACTCTTGGCGTCTCTCTCAGACCGAAGCAATCCTCAATTCTGGCCGAGAGAACAGGTACTTGAAATCCCGGCCTGTACTGGAGCCTGATTCTGCGTCCCGGTCTGGTTCCGGCAGTGGTGACACTTGGAGGCAACTCAATGAAATCGGGAGCAATAATCTCCACTTTCGCTCTTTGGCCGTTGTCCAGAAGGCTCCATATCGCCCGGCAGAGATTCGCTTTCTTGAGCTCGGATGCCGTTCTGACACCGTTGGCTACAAGGGGAATCCATCGCTCGGGGGCATTAAGAAGATCCTGGACTGTGACAGGGGGCAGTTCAAGTTCAGGATGCCATCGTGCCACCATAGCAATTCTGAGCTGAAGCATACGCACTTCGTCATTGAAGTCGAACATTGACAATCCCTCCTTGCGTGCAGCCCGACACAGTTCGGCCGTAATCTCATCGTCCGAAATGTCGCTGATATCTCTGGAGTCCAGCGTGAGCTTGCCTATCCTTTTCTCCAGACGGGCCACTATCCGACCCTCCCTGCTGTCCCAGCTGACGTTGCGCACTTCTCTGGTAAATAATTCAAGCTTCTCTTTTTCCAATGTGGCGGAAAGGAATATGCGTCCCTCTCCGATTTCCTTTGAAGCTGCATTGGCTGCCACTATCCATTCGCTGGCAGCGGCTGAGTCTTCGCGCCCGGTGAACAGCAGCTGCCCGTCGGCGCTCCGAAAGTGACCGTCGCCGTTTCCCGTGGCTTTCGCTATCCTTTCACGGAAAGCCGATGCCAGAAGTTCTCCGGGTGCGCTGTGATCGAATATGGAATTGTCAGGTTCAGTTCTGAGCAGACAGCAATATTGCTCCGCCGTCAGAATGATTCTGCGCCATACACCGTTTGCCCGGCCCGAAGACCTGAGTCTTCTGAGCTCGTCAATCCTGAGGCATATATCCGTATCCACATTCACATTCATATCAGTTCCCGACATTCCCGACATTCCCGATAATCCTGACATTCCCGACATTCCCGATATTCCCGACAGTCTCATAGGATCCCTCTCTGACAACAGCGCGGCGAGGTCTGCAGCAAGTGCTTTCTGCTCTGGATTTTCAGCACTTTCCAGCATCTGTGCGATACGCGGATGACAGGGCAGGGAGGCGAGCCTGCGCCCGTGAGGGTTTGCCCTTTCGTTTTCATCAATCGCAGCCAGTCCGCGCAGGGTCGTCAGTGCCTGAGTGAGTGAGGTGCCGGGCGGGGGAGTAAGCCAGGGGAGTTTGCGGATTTCACTGCCTTCCCAAGCGGATGCTGCAAGAATGCAGGAGCAGAGGTCGGCTTCGAGAATCTCGGGCCTGCGGCATTTTTCCATACGTTTTTCGCTCTCTGCCGTCCACATACGCACACAATGCCCCGGGGCTGTCCTTCCTGCCCTTCCGCTTCGCTGTCTGGCCATATCGAGACTGATACGGACTGTTTCAAGGCGGCTGAGTCCGCTTCGGGGGTCGAATTTCATTTTCCGGCAAAGCCCGGAGTCTATGACTACCCGGATACCTTCAATAGTAATCGAGGTTTCGGCTATGGGTGTGGCCAGTACTATCTTGCGTCTGCCCCGTGCGCTCGGAGCAATCGCTTCGTCCTGTTCGGAGCTGGATAACATTCCGTACAGCGGATGGACATTGTCGAAATGCCCCTCGAGCAGGCGGGCGCATTGTCTTATCTCCGCCTCTCCGGGCAGGAAAGCCAGGATGTCCCCATCGTACTTCTGGTAAACTCTTGACACTTCGCGGGCTACCTCTTCGGCACAGTTATCGGGTTTGAGGTCCGACTCCCTCCACTCTACATCTACAGGAAACATACGGCCTTCGCAGTGAATATGGTCCGCGCCGATGGCAGAACACACCGCAGCTGCATCCATAGTGGCGGACATCACTACCATCCTCAAATCCGGACGTAGCAGTTTGCAGCAGTCGCGCACCAGTGCCAAGGCAAGATCACTCTCCAGACTTCTTTCGTGGAATTCGTCGAAAATCACGACGGCGATACCGCTCAGCAAAGGGTCTTTCAGCAGTCTCTGCGTAAGTATGCCTTCGGTCACGACTTCTATTCTGGTGCGTTCTGACGTTCTCTTCTCGAATCGCACACTGTAGCCTGCGGTTCCGCCGGCCTTCTCGCCGAGGAGCCGGGCCATTCGCTCCGCAACCTGCCGCGCCGCCAGACGCCGGGGCTCGAGCATAAGAATCCTTTCACCTTCCGGCAGGACGTCTTCAAGAATAGTCAGCGGAAGGAGTGTGGATTTTCCGGCCCCGGGAGCAGCGGTGATCACGACATTCTTTCCACGCTTCAGGCAATCATTGACCTGTCCGGCTATCTCCCATACCGGGAGCCCGTCGGACAGAAGCCTGTCAATTCTGGCGCTTTTGTATTTCTGCGGAATCGGCACTCTGAAATGTGTCAGAGGTTAGTCATCCAATCATCAGCCATTCAATCATTAGCCATTCAATCAAAGATGTTCGGTGAAATAATCGCTGATTTTGGTATAAAGATGCACTCTGGCTTTTCCAACCATATTGTGCCTGTCCTTCGGATAAGGGAAATAATCGAGCTGGATTCCCTTGTCAATACATTCCTGTACGAAACTGAGGGAATGTTGCCACAACACTGTGTCATCAATGGCTCCCTGACATATCAGCAACTTGGTTCTGAGATTGATGGCTGCATTAATCAGAGATGTTGATGCGAATCCGTCGGGATTGGTGTCAGGATTGTCCATATATCTTTCTCCGTACATCACCTCGTACCACTTCCAGTCAATCACAGGGCCTCCGGCCACAGCCACCTTGAAGAACTCCGGCCTCTTTGTGGCCATAGTGATGGTCATAAAGCCTCCGTAACTCCATCCGTGAACGCCGATTCTGTCCCTGTCTATCCAGGGGGACCGATCCAACAAGCTCTCCAGCCCTGCAAACTGGTCTTCGGACTCCACCTGACCGCAGTATCTGTTGATGGCCTTTTCGAAGGCGGCTCCACGGTTGGAGGTACCTCTGTTGTCCTGCACATACACAACATAGCCGCGCTGGGCCATAAGCATCTCCCACATTCTTATGTTTCCAAGCCAGGAGTTCTGAACCATCTGTGAATGAGGTCCTCCGTAAACATAGACAATCAGAGGATATTTCTTCGACGGGTCGAATCCCAACGGCTTGATCAAACGATAATAGTTGTCGGTGACTCCGTCTGCGGCCTTCACATTTCCGAACTCGACCTCGCAGGAAGCATACTCGGCAAGCGGGTCCTTTTCGTTCTCTACAAGGCTTTCCTGAAGCTCTCCGTCGGGGGAGAAGCGTCGGGTCCAGCCTGGATCATTGAATGAGCTGAACAGGTCGGTATATGAGCCGTCTTCGTTGAAACTAATTGAATGCCAGCCATTTTCCTTGGTCAGACGCTCTGGTTTGCCTATTCTTGCCTTCAGGGCTGACTTGCCGGGAGTTAATTTGACGCGGAAAAGGTGGTTCTCCACCGGGGACACTTCCGCCGAAGTGTAATAGAGCCATCCGCCTGACAGGGCGCAGAAGTGTATGTCAGCATCTACGTCCACTATCCTTCTCACGGTTCCGAGCGTGTCGCAGAGGTAAAGGTTCAGGAAACCGTCCCTGTTGTCTGTAGTGTAGATGAAACTCCGGGAACTGCCGCCCCGGGGCGAATCCTCTTCATCGGTGAAATGAAGGACTTCGCGTGGCTCCACCCAGGCATCGTTGTCCTCGTACAGCACAGTTCCTCTGAAACTGCCGTCCGATGCGTCATAGCGGTTGAGTCTCATATGGTGCTGGCTCCTGTCAAGCACCTGAACAAAAATCTCGTCGGTCCCGCTCCAGGATATGTTTGTCAGGTATCTGTCTTCATCGAAATCCGTACAGTCAAGATAGCGTGTATTGCCGTCCCTGCAATCGTAAACTCCCACTGATATCCGCTCGGACTGCATTCCGTTCATAGGATAGCGTATGTTTCTGAGGCTTCCCGTGCGGCTGCCTATGTCCAGGAGGGGAAACATTGTGACTTTACTTTCGTCCTTGCGGTAGAATGCCACGAGATTGGAATCGGACGGACATTGAAAAATGCCGCCATTTATGCCGAACTCGTTGCGGCTCACCGTTTCACCGTACACTGTTCCGTCCTCTCCACGGGCTATGCATACAGTGTCGGAAGATGCACTGAGGCAATAGAGACTACCGCCCTTGCTCCAGTATTTCTGATGTCCGGGAGTTGGAGCCTTTCTGTATTTTTTGGGATAAACGGCACTGGACTGTGATTCAGCCGGAGTAAGTATCTTTCCTTGCGGATTCGATGCCGGGTGTGTCGCAATCACTCCGGATATCAGGATGACAAACAGTGCGTTCATATCTGAGTTCCTTCCGAAGCGTCAATGCCTTGCGGTGTTGTGGTGGTTCCGGAAATATCAGGAATATCAGGAATGGCACCGATGCCGTTGCTGATGTCGTTGCTCTGGCCGGATATGGACAGAATCCCGTCTACCACATATTTCTGCATACCTCTCCAGGGGAGCATACTGCGATATTCCTTATAATGAAGCTCTACAGTACGGCCGCCGCTGCGCATAAGAGTCTCGGCAATCTCCTTGTCTACAACGGAGAAATCGAACTCGTTGGATTGGATGCTTCCTCCGCCTTTTGCCCCCTTGAAGCCCGACTGGATCAGACGGCCCTCGTAAGTCTTCCATATCCATCCCTTGTAAACAATCTGGTTCAGTTCTCCGGCCTTGACACCTTCGCCGAACACAAAGAAGAACTTGATGTAGACAAATACGGCCAGCGCCAATGCAAGCGCGGCCAAGGTAATGCTGATGATTTTGGTTTTAAGTTTCATATTAAACCTTTTATTGATATTGTATTTTCGATTCACTCAGATCACTTACAAAAATACAAAAAGAGGGCGACATTATCTGCCATCCTCTTTTTGAATCTGTGTCGGTAAGAATTACTTCTTCCTTGACTTGTATCTCTGGTAGAACATATCAACTCGTCCGGCGGTGTCGATAATCTTGACTTTTCCGGTGTAGAAAGGATGAGACGTGTTGGAAATCTCAAGCTTTACGAGAGGATATTCAACACCTTCCACGGTGATGGTCTCCTTGCTGGTGGCGCAGGAACGGGTGATGAACACTGTCTCGTTTGACATATCCTTGAAAGCTACAAGACGGTAGGTTTCGGGATGGATTCCTTTTTTCATTGTGTAATAGTTTTTGAAATCGGGCGCAAATATAGTCAATTTTTCTGAAACTGCAAGCAGATTCTGAGTCGTACGGCCTCTGGCTCTTACTTGAAATTGACCCAGTCAACTTCGAAATGGTTTCCGTCTGTCATTAGGAGATAGAGGTCGTGAATACCCTTAATATCCTTTATGTCCTGCTCGAGAATGACTGTCTTCTCCACCCATAGGAAATTGCCGTTTACGTTGAACTGTGCGAGCAGTGGACCGTCGATGGAGTCGGCGCGAAGTTCAAGTTTGCCTCCTGCATTTGAAAGCAGCCTCACTGTGGCTGTATTCAGTTTGTCCTTGCCGAAATCGACCCTGTTGTAACTTATCCAGCGAGGTTCCTTTTCCTGAGTGGTGTTCCAGAGCACGGCCTTCCATCCGTCGAAGGGATTGGAGGCGTTCACGAACTCCGAAGCCACATATTTCTCTGACTTGTCGGAATATCTGTCTATCTGAATCAGGCTGGTCGCCTTGGTGACTCCAACTCCGCGCAGAGTGGGAACGACGGGGATTATGGTGCCGTCGGGGTTGAATCCTACATAATCCGCACATACAGACCTGTTCTTGTCGAAATAGGGCGAATAGTCATTGTGATGATAGAACAGAATCCACTGTCCGTCCACCTCCACGAAGGAATGGTGGTTAGTCCAGCATATTGTCTCCGACTGCTCCATAAACTTGCCCTTGAACTCGTAGGGTCCCAAAGGGTTGTCGCTCATACAGTAGGCGAGAGCTTCGCGACTGTCCTCCACCCAGGGGAAGGTGTAGTAGTATTTGCCGTTGCGCTTGAAGAGAAACGGTCCTTCGGTCTGACCGCGGGGTATTCCGGTCAGGGTGATGGGCTCGGAATCCAGCTCCAGCATATTGTCTTTCAGACGGGCGAGCTGGAGTCCGCGTCCGGACCAGGCCAGATACGGTGTACCGTCGTCATCTATGAAGATGCAGGGGTCAATGCCTCCTATTCCCTGTATGGGCTTCTCTTCGCAGACGAAAGGTCCGTAGGGAGTGTCGGAAACAGCTACGCCTATGCCGTTGCCGGCGAAGAACGCTCCTGTCTTGGGTTTTTGCCCCGCAGGAAAATAGAAATAGTATTTGCCGTTCTTGAAGTTGCAGTCAGGTGCCCACATACTGTAGCCGTTGTCCCTTACCCAGGGGGCGGTGACCTGGTCCACAATCACTCCGTGGTCCACCCAATCCACCAGATTGTCCGATGAATAGACGTGGTAATCAGCCATACAGAACCAGTCCCTTCGATAGTAATCCGGGGGAGCGGGAATGTCGTGAGAAGGATAGACATACACTCTGCCGTTGAACAGATGAGCGGATGGGTCAGCCGAAAAATCGTCACGGATGATAGGGTTCTGGGCCGACAACGAGATTGAAGACAACAGGGCTGCCGCCGCAGTGAGGAGAATTCTTGAAAGATTCATAAAATACTCGCCGATTTTGCCAACTTATTATTTCGCTTCACTAAAAATACTATGAAAGATTTTCGAACTGAAAAGTTTGGTTCTTTGAAGGAGCAATGGGGATCCATTG